>QHXE01000835.1 GCA_003222835.1 Acidobacteriota bacterium
CTGCACGCGTAGCGCATCGTGTATCTGTTGCTGAAGCTGACTGTAAGAGCGGATTTCGTCGGAGGTGGTCGGAGACGTTTTCGCTTTCATCTCGAAAAATGTCGGCGATCATCACGCCGCCGCTATTTCGCGTAAGCAGGATTTTCCAGTACTACTTACGAGGTAGTCGCCGCTCCCCCGTTCGAGATAGGGAGAGCGACAGTTCCGGAAATGTTTCGGCGGCAAATAACTCGCGCGCTACGATTGCGCAGTTAGCTTTTCGTAATCCGCCGCCGTGTCGATGTCGATCTTTGCTTCGGGAAAAAGAAGTTCCGCGACTCGTTCGCGATTTGATAGAATGATCGCCTTCGCGCCGGTCTCGTCGTCCAGAGCGAGCAGTTCCTGAAAACAGGAGCGATCGAACAGCGCCGGCACCCCGAGCGTTTCCGAATAACTTGAGGCGATGATGGCTTTCTTCGTTTTCTCCCGCATCGCGATCAGGCACTCGATCGTGTCCGTTTTCACAAACGGCTGATCGCACGTCAGCAACACTATCGCTTCAATATCGGGCGCTTGGTTAACTGCGCTCTCTACCCCGACGCGAATGGAACTTCCGATCCCGCGTCGCCAGTCTTGATTTTCGGCGACAATCGCGTCCGTTTCTTTCAATTCACGCTCGATCTGTTCGCGTTTGCTTCCGAGCACGACAACAATCGCCGAGCAATTTGCATCCTTCGCCGCATCGACAACGCGTCGCACCAGGCTTTTGCCGCGGAATTGAACAAGTTGTTTCGGCCGGCCGAATCGGGACGACTCGCCCGCCGCCAAAATCACCGCACCGATCTTTTGCATTCGTTAGGCGCGAATGGTCGCTGCTTTCTTCAAGTTGTGAATAGAGATTTTTCGTTCGCGCAACGATTCGCCGGAGCCGTATGTAACGACGCGTTGAATTTCCGACACAATCGCCAGCGCAATTTCTTCGCTAACTACCGGCTCCAAATCCGATTCGCTGTCCATATCTTCTTGGTTTCGCCGCGGTTAATTGGCGAAGCGCTCAACGAGCATGTTCCTGGTTATAGTCCAATCGCAAGAACTAAAAGGCTCGCTCGTATATATAAGTGTATTTGCTTAGGCTTATTTGAGTATCTCTGACAGAAACCACGTGCGGCGTTCGGTTTCATCGATCCAAACTTCGATCAAACTCGCTGTGGCAACGTCACGATGCTCGTCGCACACGTTGTGCGTCTCGCGCAGACGGGCGGCCAGAGTCTTATTGTCCTCGGCCAGCTCAGCAACCATGTCCGACGGGTCGACGTACTCTGCGTCATTATCGAGCACGCGTTGAAGGCGCGAGATATGGCCGATCGACTTCAGAGTACCTCCGCCAATCTTTCGAATTCGCTCCGCGATTGGATCGGTCATGGCGAAAAGCTGGTCGCCGTGTTCGTCGAGAAGTAAATGATAATCACGGAAGTGCGGACCGCTCATGTGCCAGTGGAAATTTTTGGTTTTCAGGTAAAGGGCGAACACGTCCGCGAGAATGGCGCTCATGGCGCCGGCAATGTCTTTGGTGGCCGAAGGTGTGAGATCAGTCGGTGTTGTCAGTGGAGCGTCGCGTCTCTGCCGAAGCTCTGCCGTTTTTGTCGAACCGTTT
>QHXE01000836.1:0-2236 GCA_003222835.1 Acidobacteriota bacterium
AGGTTGTTCCCCTCGCGCTGAAAATCGATTTCACGCAACAGACTCCGCCGCAAGTCTTCGAGCATGTTCACGAATTCATAGCGCTTGCCGATCTCAGTGTGCGCATCGATGAAACTCGCGACCTCTTCCAGGGCTTCCAGATCATTAACGATTTGTCCGCGCACTCCTGGTCGCTGCACCTTCACCACAACCTCGCGGCCGTCGCGCATCCGGGCCCGGTGCACCTGGGCCAACGAGGCAGCGGCGAGCGGCTCAGAATCGAATTCCGCGAATGCCTTCGAAATACGAATGCCGAGTTCCGACGAGACAATGCGGTCAACTTCGCCATAAGAAAAAGGCTCGACTTTGTCCTGCAAGCGCGCCAGCGCATCGAGATAAGGCTCGGGCAAGAGATCGCCGCGGGTCGAAAGGAGTTGGCCCAACTTAATAAATGTCGCCCCCAGGTTTTCAAGATCGGAAGCGAGTTCGTCTGGTTGCGGCTGCTTGCCGATGACGGCGAGGCTTTCCCGTCTGATCGCCGGCGTGCTGAGCCCCGCCTCCTTGACCAAATCGGATCGGCCGTATTTGATCAGCAGAGCGATGATGTCCTTGTATCGCTTGAGCTGCTCTGTCTTGAAGAGTGGTAATGCCATCACGACTGTAACTCCGCACGGGTTTGCAGCAAACGCAGGATGTCTCCGCGCGAGACAATGCCGGCCAGATGATTGTTGCTAATCACGGGTAGCTGGTTTACATCTTCGCGGCTCATCGTCGCCAGCGCGTCACTCACCGAAGTGCCCGGCTTAACGGCGTGTAGCTTTGATAACGGAAGCATCGCCTCGCCGACGGTCATATGAGGCCACTTTTCGCGATCGACGTCCTTGACCTGGTGTGCGGTCACAAGACCAGCGTTATGTCCGTCCTCGTCTACCAGGAAACAGCGTTGGCCCGAGCGCAGCAAGTAATCATCGACGAACGTCTGTAAATTCAGATCGCCTTTTACCGTTGGACACTCCTTCGTCATCACGTCGCCTACACGTAATCCACGCAGAAGCTGCACCATCTCCTGCTGCACATAGCTCGAACGGGCTGCGTCTAAAAGAAACCAACCGATGAAGGCCAGCCATAACCCGCCGAAACCCGCGCCGTTGAAGAACCGAAATAAGCCGACGATGATGAATAGGAACGCGATTCCCTGCCCCACCCGCGCCGCAATGCGAGTTGCCTTTGAAGCGTTGCCGGTAATCCACCAGATGATTGCACGCAGCACACGTCCGCCGTCGAGTGGAAATCCCGGAACCATATTAAAGACGGCCAGCGCGACATTAATCACGCCCAACCATCCCAGCATCGAAGCCGCGGGCGATTGATGGCGGCCACTCGGATCCCAACCAAACGCGAAAGCACCCGCGAGACAAGCTGCGCCGATGATCGCGCTCGTGATTGGCCCGACGATGCCCATCCAGAATTCGGTCTTGGCGTCAGTTGCGTCCTTTTCAATCTGTGCTACGCCGCCCAGGGCGAATAGCGTAATCGATTTGACTGGGAGCCCTCGTAGTTTCGCAATCGTCGCGTGGGACAACTCGTGCACCACGATCGCAGCAAAAAACAGCACGGCGGTCAGAATCGAGATTGCCCAGATCATAGTTGGGCCCCACTGTGGATTCGTCGCCGCGAATTGTCCGGCCAAAGATAGGACCACCAGAACCGCAATCAGCAGCCAACTATAATGAAGGCCAATCTGAATGCCGAAGACTCGGAAAAGTTTTATTTGTGCCTGCATAGTCTCGTCACGGCGCGCGCTGTCGTCTCAAAAGCACTCCGATGGCTGTCCCTATCTCGACCAGAGACAGGATAAAAGCGAGCCAGAACCAGCCGGTCAATTGCGCCGCGATAACAGCCGCTTCGTCATTCACGCGCATTCGCTCCCGATTCATCAAAAACGCTGCAATGGCGCCGCAAATCATGCTGACAATCGCGAACATCTCCGGCTCCTTGCGTAAGAGGCTCAACCCAATCACGATTGCGATCGCCATTGCCAACGGCACTAACCAAAGCACAGTGTGATCGCGCGCCAAGTCAATGCCCGTCAGCGTATCCCTGGCGCCGCCGCAACTGACTTGCTCCCAAGGTAGAAAAAAACAAACCAGCACGATGATCGCAGCGCTTAGATTGATTCTTCGTAGCATACTTCACACTACTAAAACGCCCGCGCCCCGAATCGCGTCATGCTTCAACGCAATCAACGCTTCGTTCG
>QHXE01000836.1:2242-3647 GCA_003222835.1 Acidobacteriota bacterium
ATTCTAGCGGCTTCGGCCAGAAACTCGCGCCCATCATCGCGCGTGTTGTTCGCGACACTACGCACAGTTCGTTCGCCATATATCAGCGAATATTCAAACGACGGGATCGCGCTCATGTGTATTCCGCCGAGGACCAAGACACCTCCTTTCTCTAAAGCTTGCAGAGCGACCGGGACCAACTCTCCGGCCGGAGCAAAGATTATTGACGCATCCAGTTTCGCCGGCGGCTCATCCTTCGCGCCACCAACCCACTTCGCGCCCAGGTCGTTAGCCAACGCCTGATGCCGCTCACGATCGCGCGTGCAAACATAAACCTCTGCGCCTCGTGCTCGCGCGAGTTGAATCACCACGTGTCCCGCCGCGCCAAAGCCATAGATTCCCAGCCGCGCATCGCTCCATTGATCCTTTTCAATCCCTGTCAGACGCAGCGCGCGATAGCCAATAATTCCCGCGCACAAGAGCGGCGCTGCCATCAGATCATCGAATCCCTCCGGGAGAGAATAAACGAACGCCGCTGGCGCGGTGACGTATTCGGCGTAACCTCCGTCTTTGGTCCAGCCTGTGAACTCCGCGCGCTCACAAAGATTCTCGCGACCGGATCTACAAAATTTACACGTGCCACAAGTCTTATGCAGCCACGCGACGCCGGCGCGTTGACCCAACTCGAAGCCATTGGCGTTGCTACCGAGCCCAGCAATCTCTCCCACGATCTGATGACCGGGAATCACTGGCGTCCGTCGGACCGGCAACTCACCTTCAACGACATGCAGGTCCGTGCGACAAATGCCGCAGGCCCGGACACGCAACAAAACCTCGTCGGCCGCCGGTTCAGGGTCAGTCGCATCAGATAATTCCAACGGTCGAGTGTCAACGGACCTGGGGGATTTCAAGACTGCAGCTCTCATTAAGGTCCTCGGGCCGCGCCGCAGAGCGGCGACGTTTCACGGAGACTGCTGAGAAAAAAGATCAGACTCGAATTAAGAGACTTCCTTTCATTCCCGTCAATCTCCGTGTCTCTGTCGCTAGTCACTGCTTCTTGCTCAACACTTCGATCGCCAACGGGATCGTGGTGACCGCGCCGACAATCAGCAACGCCACCCCTGCCGCCTGGCGCTGATCTTTGTGTCTCTCTGTATCTCCATGTCTCTGTCGCTACTCAGTTCTCTTGCTCAACACTTCGATCGCCAACGGAATCGTCGTGACCGCGCCTACAATCAGCAACGCCAGCCCCGCCGCCTTGCGCTGATCTTTGTTGAGCTTGTCTCTTATGAGTAAACCAATTCCCAGCCCGAGCGCCACGCGCGTGCCGCCAATCAGCATCAATTCGGGAATGGTTACCATTCGCTCTTTCAGTTTCATGCGTTAGGCCCCAGCTGCTTTACGATGCGCTTTCGGAGCCGCCGCT
>QHXE01000879.1 GCA_003222835.1 Acidobacteriota bacterium
TATTAGCGTGTCTTCAAGATCGAATCTTGATGATCGAGGTATTCAATAAGACGACTTGTCAGACGCCTAACGCTGCCATTAATGTTTGCCGCAGTCGTCTCGCGGAATACGATGTAGCGAGGGAGAGTTAATTTCATGAAGAAGGGTAACGGCGAAAAGCGCGTCAAAGCATTGGGATGGAAAGACGGCACCGTGGCCGAGTTTCTGGGGCTTACGCCGGAAGAATCTGCTCTGATCGAGATCAAATTGGCGCTCAGTCGCAAACTGCGTGAACGGCGACAGCGGCGCATGACTCAGGCGCAGCTTGCAAAGAAGCTTCAATCCAGCCAATCGCGTATCGCAAAAGCTGAGACAGGAGACAGCTCAGTGTTAATCGAATTCGTGCGCGCCATGCTCGCGACCGGCGCCACGCCGCGGGAGATTGGCAAGACCATCGCGAACAAAGCGTAACTGATGGTTGATCGTCAACGCCCATGTGAAACAGCGAGAGGATGACGATGTTTTCCGAAGGACCATAATTCAGTCGGTTGGAGAACGACAGATGCCAAGGGCGCCCCGCGGCCGGTGCACTCCAAATCGCGCGGAGTTATTTGTCCGGACCTCCAAAGCCGCTGGCGATCATCAATGCCCGCTGCACTTCAGTCCATCGCGATTCTGGTAGATTGCAAATGACACTCCCAACCGTCGGCATCCCAGGACAGAGATTCTTCGTCGCTGGAGAATTCAGATGCGGCTGGCGCATGCGCACGGTAAGCGGCAGAGTCGCCAGCGGGAACAAGGCGAGCTAAAGCTTTGCCATTATCGACAATAAGAACTTCGCCGCCTTCTGCTGCCGTCGCGATCAGATCGGCGAACTGACTTTTCGCGTCGTCAATATTTACTGTTTGCGTCCGCATGAATTGATGATAGGTCGCTATGAGGAAATGCGTCAACGGTTAGCACGTCGAGTTTGACTAATCGAGGCGGAAGATGTTGCGATGTTGTTTCCCGTCTCCCGCTGGGAGAGGATTACGATGAGGGCGGTTTGGGCGCAGTAAACCCTCACATCAATCCTCTCCCAAAGGGAGAGTAAGAAACCGCGCGACAACGCCGGCCATCTGGATAGCTGTTTGGTGCGCAGCGTATCTCTTTCGCGCGACCATCGAGGTCGCGCGCTCAAATAAATATTGAATCTCGATCCCAAGCGTCCGCTCC
>QHXE01000880.1 GCA_003222835.1 Acidobacteriota bacterium
GTTTTCGGCTGTTGGCGCGGATATAGCGAAGCACGGCGTGGCTCGGTGCAATCGTGAATTTCAGTTATTGTCGGCGGTCGAAGAATTTCGCCCACGCCTCGTCGTTCTTCTTTATCGATCCGGGCAAATAACGGATAGACCCGAAAGTTAAAGGCTTTTCGATCGGAAGATAGGCAAACCTGGTACCGGCCTGCGGCATCGGAAGTACCGACTCAGGTTCTCTCCTCGTTTACCATTGAAAGTAAGAGCCAGAATCTGAAACAATCGCGTTATGAAGAAACAGAAATCCCCGCTCATCCTATTGAGTTTGTTCGCCGTCGTCGCGCTGGCGGTGACGATCGAAGCACAATCCCGACCCCGCCGCGTCAGCCCGCCTGATACTCTATTGGGGCCGGAACCAAAGTCTTCACCTGCTACGGACAAGAACGCGCCGCTGCTCGCCGTGAAGCCGGCGAATCCAGTTGGCAGTGCCCCGGTTTCGTCGGACACTACGCACGCGTTTCAACTTTTTCAGCAAAAGCAGTATGCCGCCGCTGCAAAGGAGGCCAAGGAGATCGCAGTCAGCGATCCGGCTAATGCCGAGGCTTGGAAGCTCGCGGGTTTCTCAGAATTCTATCTGAAACAGTACGCCGACGCGTCCGACGATTTGCAAAAGGCGCTTGACTTGCAACGTCGAGCAGGACCCGAAGACTCACATACTGTCGATGCGCTCGCTGAGAGCTATGTGTTGGGAGAGAGGTTCGATCGCGCGTTACCATTGTTGGTTACCGTGACCACGCGAGTTGCCGCCAAACCAGATCCTTTGTTTTTGTATTATCGCGGCCTCGCCGAATTCAAGACGGGAAAACCGGCAGATGCCGAGCGTTCGTTCAATGCCGCGGTCAAAGCTAATCCAAAAGACACCGCGTCGCTTTTGTTCCTGGGACAAATTGCTCTTACCCGTAATGACCTCGATACAGCAATCTCAACCCTGAACCGCGCCACGCTGAACGACCCGAGACTCGCCTCGGGTTGGTTGTTGTTGACCTCCGCTTATCTGCGTCGCGCGGCGTCCGCCACCGACGAACAAAAATCGAATGCAGATTATTTAGGCGCGGTGCGCGCGGGAGAAACTTTGACGCGTCTGCGCTCGGACGAGGAAGCGATCGGAATGTACGGCCGCGCTCTAATCGGCGCTAAACAATATCCCCGCGCTGCCGTCGCACTGGAACGCGCCGCTGCCAACGAAGGCGCCAGTGGGATCACTCTTTACTTGCTTGGACTGTCTTATTCTCGCGCCAACAATTTTCCGAAGGCAATCGCAGCGTTGGAGCGCGCTCTAGCGAAGACACCCGCCGACGTGAATATCTATCGCGAACTTGGTTACGACTACGAAAAGACCAAACAATATGCGAAGGCTTTCGGTTTGTATCAGAAGGCGCTTGAAGTCGCGCCGAATGATGCCGATTTCAAAGAATCTCAGGAGCGTGTTCGGCCCTTTGCAAAATCATAGGCTTCGACTAGCATAGTCGCGTGATCCCCGACTAGTAATCGATTCGCACGAGAATGCTGCGCCGCTTTCGATCATTGCTTATCATCAATCGGAATCACACAAGGCGGAGGCAAACCCGATGTTCAGAAAACTTTTATTACCCACGGCGGTCTTTCTGTTGATCGCAGTTACATTCGTAGCCTTAGGGCAACGGCCGCGCACTCTTAGT
Organism: Acidobacteriota bacterium; assembly: GCA_003222835.1. The sequence goes on from QHXE01000880.1 coordinate 1,701, forward strand.
CAAGACAGTGCTGAGCCGGCCACAAATACGCCGACCCCGCCACCTGCGCCATCGACAGTCAAAGCCAAATATGAAGGGGGT
>QHXE01000881.1 GCA_003222835.1 Acidobacteriota bacterium
CGAGACAGAAGTCAAGACCGCCGGCAAACCGTTTGGAGTCCGGCTTACCGTTCACAGTGGACCGAGTGGCCTGCGTGCTGATGGATCGGACCTGGCACTGGTCGATGTCGAGGTGGTTGATGCCGGCGGCAATCGTTGTCCGACGGCCTTGAACCTGATCGACTTTTCGATTTCGGGGCCGGCGGAGTGGCGCGGCGGAATCGCTCAAGGGCCGGACAACTACATCCTGGCAAAGAGTCTGCCCGTGGAATGCGGCATCAACCGCGTGCTACTTCGTTCGACTCCGGACAGCGGTCTGATTCGACTGAAGGCTGAAGCGGATGGTCTGAAACCCGCTGCGGTCGAAATCGCTTCGCGTGCGGTCAAGAGCGTCGATGGATTGTCGCTTGAGATGCCGGACGCCGGTCTTTTAACTAACTTAACCCGAGGGCCAACGCCTGCGGCGGTACCTCTGCTAAGTTCGCGAACGCCTGTCCGCATCTTTAGCGCATCCGCTGGTGCAAATGTCGCGACCGCGGCGTTGAGCTTTGACGACAACGAAGCGACGAGTTGGTCGAACGATGGCCAGCTTGGCTCTGCCTGGATCATTTACGAACTCGATCGTCCG
>QHXE01000614.1 GCA_003222835.1 Acidobacteriota bacterium
TTTCAGCTTGCGCGAACTCGAAGCTCGAATTAAGTCGGTACTGCGCAGAGCGCGGGCGGCCGCGGCCAGCGACGGCGGCGACGAAACGCCGATCGTTCGCGGCGGCCTGCGGATCGATCCGGTCCGCCGAGAAGTAACGATTGGTGAGAAGCAGGTAGAACTGACTCCGAAAGAGTTTGATTTGCTGCGCTTATTCGCCGCCAATCCCGGACGCGTTTTCCCGCGCAAGTACTTGCTCGAGAAAATCTGGGACTACTCGTATGAAGGTTACGACCGAACGATTGATTCTCACATCAATCGGCTGCGGGCCAAGGTAGAAGACAATCCCGACAATCCTCAGTTGGTACTCACCGTCTGGGGTATTGGTTACAAGTTCACCGACGCAGAATAAAGCTTATCCTGTGCCTGCTCACCAGGCTGTCGGCTAATCCACATTTACCGCTGGAATTTTTCAGGCGAACCGCCGCACACCAAAGAAGGTCTTCCAGGTCCAGTATGGTGAAAGCTATGCCAAATCAGAAATCAGTTTCAGTTTTACCGCGATCGATCATGGCCGCTATCGGGTGCGCGTTTCTGCTTCTTTGCGCGGCCGGCACTGTCCGCGCCGATGACGCATCTTCAGATGATCTCTTTTCGACAATCTTTTCGACTTACGGCATCACCGTCGTGCTGCTGCTGGTACTGGTCGGGCTGTTTGTTTTCAAGAAGACTCGCGCCCGGAAAGAGGCCGCCGAATTCGAGGCCGCCAAGCCACAAAGACGCACGTCTCGGTCAGCAGCCGATTCATCAACGACAACCGTGACGTCGCCACGCGAGCCGATCGTCTCAGACGAGCGCCGCGCAAGAGTTGAAGCGGTGCAACAGTGGGAGAATCCGCAGCCGGCTGCCGAAGCATCGGTTTACGGCGCCTACCGAATCGACCAGGAGGTTGGAAAACTGGTTCTGGGCAAGCCGCATCGCATGGATGTGATGGCTTCGCGCGCGAATGAGGACAGGCGCGCAATCGAGGGCTCGCTGGTGAAAGCGCTGGACGGAGTTGACGCTACCGAAGAGAGTCGTGGACGAGTCCGCCGAGCTTTGGAAGAGTACGGATTTGTGGCCCGTCAAAGCGCCTCTCTATTGCTGGGCCGTGATGCCTGGGAGCGATCTTCCGCGGCGCGCATCCTGGGTCAAATTTGTTCGAAGACATCGCTGCCATTTCTGATCGAAGCTTTGCATGACGGCGATTCGGTGGTGCGCAATCAGGCCATCGCCAGTTTGGGCGAGCTGAAGATGCCGTCAGCAATCGGAGCTTTGCTCGATATCGCGCGTCGACATCCGGACATCCCAGCTTCGCTGTTGAGCGAGACGTTGAGCGCCTGTTCGGTCGAAAGCCTGGGCTATCTCGATTCGCCATCTTCCGAACCGGCGATGATCGGCGATGGGCGCAGCGGCGCCGATCTGCGCGACTTGCAAATGTTTAAGTCGTTTGAAGACTTGCCGGCCGGACAAGAAGACCAGGCATTGACTGAAATACTGACGAAACTCGAGAACGGGGACGAACAAGGGCGCGCTCAAGCCGCGCAGCAATTGGGATTCCATGCGGCCCAGCGCTCAGTATCGGCACTGTCGTCTTTGGCGTTGAACGACTCTCATTCGAGCGTCCGCGCGGCAGCCGTGTCGAGTTTGGGCGCCATCGATCACGAATCAGTATTCGCGCCGGTGCTAATCGCACTGGCCGATGAATCGCGAGAAGTCCGAGCGGCGGCAGCTCGCACTTTGACAAGTCTTCACTTCGATCGCGCGGATGCCTATTTACGAGTAATGGAATCGACCGACGCCCAGACGATGCGAGCGGTTGCGCAAGCCTGCATCACGACCGGCATCGTGGCGCAAACCGTCGATCGCCTCGCCAGCGAAGATCGGCGTCAGGCGTACGAAGCTTTCTCGCTCTTTTCCCTACTGGCCAGGGCAGGTGAAACGCAGCCAATTCTTGATGCGATCCGGAACCATCGCGACGACGAAGTTCGATTGTGCGCGGTGCGAGTGTTGAATGTCGCCGCCCTTCCCGAGTTGGCGCCCAAAGTTCGCGAGTTGGTTGCCGCCGAGGACATTCCTGAAAACGTTCGCACCGCAGTCTTGGAGGTTTTGTACAAATTGGATCAGGAGCAACCGATCTTCGACTTGGCCCCAGATGACAATGTCGAAGTGTCGTTGCATAATTCCTAAACTCAGACGGTTTATCGTTGTGTTGCCCCCAATGATGAAAACCATGAAGCCATCGCCCCGTCGTATCCGCCTCTCGCGTCTGATCGTGAAGTCCGGTGTGGCTATTCTTCTTTGCGGTGTGACGGTCACAGCGCAGAGCCGGATCATCAGGCCGCAGACACAACCAACCGCCAGCGCTTCGGCAAGGCGCCAGCACACTGCGACATTACGGGCGAGCGATTCGCCGGACGGATCGCGCGTGGCGCTAAGCTCGGATCAGTCTTTGAATGACTATGAAGCTTATCGCCGAGGCGATCGCTTCTACGTGAAAATTCCCCAGAGCGAAGTCCCGCGAGCCGAGACTGTTCGCGGTCGAGGCTTTGCCGACGTAAAGGCGCAGAAGGCCGGTGACAGCACCGTCGTCTCGTTTCGACTGCAACCCGGCGCCACGGCGCACGTCGAGCAACGTGGAAGCAAACTTGACGTAGTCTTCACCGTTCCGGGCGGGCGAACTCTAAGCACATCGAATGCCGGTTCAAACGCGCGATCGAATGTCGGGCCGGAAGCAAATAAGAGGTCCGCGTCGCAGAAAAATGCCGCCACCCAAACTGGAAACCTCAAGGCCTCGCCCACAGCGAGCAATAAAAATTCGGCCGCGCGCAATCCGGCCACTTTATCGCCGCTCGATGCTAAGTCATCGAAAACCGGCTCCAACTTATCTAAGGCCGGCGACCCTGGAGCATCGCCCAAGACTTCAGCGTCTAAGCCAGATGCGACACCTGAGTCTCTAACGTCGACTGCCACGCCGGAATCAAAACCGAATACCACACCTGAATCTTCGCCTCGGCCTTCGCCAACCGCCAAGCCTTCGCCATCGGTAACGCAAAAGGGAGCTACGGTGGCGGCTTCATCACCTGCGACTCAATCAACTTCTACGACCGTACGCCCTGACGAAACGTCTCAGGCCGCGACCAGTTTGAAAGAGCGTGTGCGCTATTGGATTCTGCTCGCGCAGCTAAATCCGATACCGGTGGCGATCGGACTCGGGCTTCTTCTGCTACTAATCGGGCTCTTGATTTTGCAGCGGCGTCGCGCTAGAGGAACACGCGGAGTGCGAACGAGTAAAGTTGAAGCTCGATCAGAAAAGGTTGCTCCCGAGCCGGTCGCAACGATCAAACCCGCGGAAGCGAAATCCGACGCCGTTCCCGCAGGGGCGGTTTCAGGCGCGGCCGCGGCTGTGGTGGCAACCGGAACAGCCGTAGTCAAAGAACCGAAACGCGAAACAGCGTCCACGTCCAAAGTGTCGGCAGCCGATGGTGTGCGCCGCGAACGAGTGACCCTCATCGCCGAACAAGCAAAGAAAGTTTTGGCAGGTGATGAATATAATCGGGACATAATCGGCGCCCCCGATCGCGAAACCAGGCAACTGGTCGGAGCGGAATTGTTGACCGGCCTTGTTGGCCGCGACGCCGTTCGTCGCGAACGCGCGCGCGAGGCATTCATGAAGCATGGTTATTTCGACGACGCCACCCGCGATTTGCGCGTGGCTGAATCTGCGAATGAGCGCGCCGCCGCAGCGCGACGCCTTAGCTTCGTCCACGATCGCGAAGCTACACCGCACTTGATCGGTGCGCTCCACGATGCATCTCCGGATGTTCGTCGCGCCGCCGTTGAAGCGCTGATCGACTTGCGAGATCCGTCAGCGATTGGTCCACTGAACAACCTGATGCAAACTGAGAACGATCGAAAAGTGCCGCGTACTCTGATCAAGCATGCGATTGATGCCTGCGCCACTAGTGCGCCCGAATCAGCGCCGCCAGGTGTTTCGAGCGTTGTGCCCGCAGCCGGTCCCGAACCTTCCCTGCCTGTCGAACACGAACGCGAGGTCATCGAACTATGACAGCCCAAAATCTTCTTTCCCAACTCCGCGAAAAAGGAGTGGAGCTAAGGACCAGCGACGGCGATCGCCTGGTGATTGACGCGCCGAAAGGCACGATCACCGACGAGTTGCGTGATGCGCTCAAGACACACAAGACGGAACTCTTGCAGATTCTCAAGAGTGAAAACGCGCCGAATCAGCCGGCCATTGCCGCCATTGAAATCGAGCCACACGTTGCGGACAAGCCAGCTATCGCGGTCACGTCCGTTTCCCAAACAGAGAAGCAAGTCGCGACTCCAACCAAGCCGCCGAAAGTCGCCGCTCCTGCCCCGCAAACTCAAGCTGAGGTCGCGGCCGGCGGCATGGCTGAAGAAATCGCGCAATTGGAAGCCGAGCTGCTGCGATTGCGCACGGAAGAGGAAGCTCGTCACGCTGAGTTCGAAACTGCACGCCTGCCTTCTGAGAATGCTTTGCGAGCCGAGCAGGAACGTTGGCGCAAGGCGGAAGAGGACATTGCCCGTCGCCGCGCCGAGCAGGAGAAACAGCGCATCGAAGCTGAGGTTCGCGAGCGCACTGCCGAAGAGCATCGGCGCCAGATTGCCGAACAGGAAATCGCGCGCGCGGAAGAAGAAGTAATGCGCATGCGCTCGATGGAAGAAACTCGACGCTCCGAAGTTGACGGACAGCGACGCGCGGCCCAACAGGCGCACGAATCTGAGTTGGCGGCGCTACGCAAGATCGAAGAAGAGCAATCCACTCGTCGCGCTGAAGAAGAGCGGCGTTATCTGGAAACAGAAGCGCGCAAGAGAGCGCAGGAAGAAGAATTACGGCGTCGCGCCGAGGCAGGATTCCGGGCGGTGGAAGATCAAATTGAGCGCGTACGCGCCCGGGAACAGGCGCGAATGAACGCTGCTAAGGAAGCTCGCCGCTTCGCCGATGAAACTGCGCGTCGCCGCATCGAGGAAGAAGCTCGTCGCAAAGTTGAAGAGGAAGCTCGTCGTCGCGCTGAAGAGGAAGCTCGCCTGCGCGTAGAGATCGAAGCACAGGTGCGGGCCGAAGCCGAAGCGCGACGCAAAGCGGAAGAAGAGACTCGTCGTCGCGTCGAAGAAGAAGCGCGTCGCCGTGCCCAGGAGGAAGCTGAGCGCCTGGCTGCTGAACAGGCACGCCATCAGGCCGAAGAAGAGGCGCGCCGCCGGGCTGAGGGAGAAGCTCGAAATCGTCTTGAAGAGGAAGCGCGCTTACGCGCCGAAGAAGAAGCCCGCCATCGTGCCGAAGAGCAGGCCCGTTTGCAGGCGGAAGAGGAAGCGCGGCAAAAAGCCGAAGCCGAAGCTCGTCAACGCGCCGAACTCGAAGCTCGCATTCGCGCTGAAGTTGAAGCGAAGATTCGCGCCGAGGAAGCCGAGCGCCGAGAGACCGACCAAGCTGCTCGCCGTCGCGCCGAGCACGAACGAATCCTGGCTGAAGAAACTGCAAAGGCCCAACAACAGCGCGAATACATTTTCGAACTTGAGCGACCGGAGAGTGCCGGAACCCGGAGCGATAGCAATGGGCCCGGGACTCCGGAGTTCGAAATCGAACCTGCCCAAGCCGAAGAGCCCGCCACGCAAACAGCGGTGCCTGCCAAAGTTACCGAGATCGCCGAATGGTTCGACGTTAGCCTGAATCACCGAGAACAAGCTGCGCCACTTTCAGAAGATCAATTTGCTCCCATTCATGACGACGCTGATGGAGAGTTTCATCCCGTCAGCGTGCCCGAGACTCCATTTGAAGGCGCCGGTGTTTCATCTACCCTGCTGAGTCAGCTCCAAAGCAGTAAACCCAAGGACCGTGCGGCCGCACTCTCGGAATTACCGGAGGTTGGCGGCGAAGATTCTTTTCACCGCATCAACGCTGCGTTTGACGATCAGGCCGTCGAGGTCCGCAGCGCCGCAGCGCGCGCCCTGTTTGATTTTCAGGAAGATCGTGCCGCTGCCTTCACGCGCGCGTTGCGCGAAGCTGCGCCTGATCGGCGGCGTAAAATTGGATCGGCGATCGCTTCTTCGGGTCTCGCTAACGAAGCGATCAGGAATCTTACCGGCGAGAGCCGGGACAAAACTTACGATGCATTTTCGCTGCTGTTTCTGATGTCGAAAGCCGGCGAAGTTCAACCTCTAATGCGCGCCATCGAAGAGCATCCAAATATCGAAGTGCGACTCGCCGTAGTAAAGCTGCTGGCATTAAGTGGCCAACCCGACATCCTTCCCGCATTTCGGCGCATGGCCGTGCGTGGCTCCCTGCCACCAGAAGTGCGTTCAGCAGTAATGGAAGCCATCTACCAAATCACGAGTCAATCGCCCGCTGAAGCACCGTCGATTGCCTAGACTTCGCTCACGCAACTTTCAAGAGGCGCAGACTGATTCGGTCTGCGCCTTTTGTCTATCAAGGGCAAAATGCATTTAGTATTGGATTAACGGCTTTGTATTAATCTTCCGCCGAGGACGAAGCATCGCGCGCAGTTGGCTATTTCCGCGAAAAGTTGAGCGCTCATACGATTTCGCGATCGAGAAAAATAGCAGTCCCTTTGCTTTTGATTTTTGAATGTTCAGGTTAGCCTTTGATCGCCTAATCGTAAGGTTCTTCAATGACCTCTGCCACGCAAGTTTCCAATGAAGCTGTTCCGCAGTACGCACAGGTCGCGGTGCCGGTTCATCTCAACAAGACTTTTACCTATCGTTTGCCGTCAGCGATGCAGAGGGCTGCGCGGGTCGGTTCCCGAGTCATGATCCAGCTCGGAGCAAAACCGGCAACGGGTTATATCGTTGCGCTTTCGGCTCGGCTGCGCGAGGGTACCAGTTTGGTTGAGTCCGAGATCAAAGACGTGCAGGAGTTATTGGATGTCGAACCGCCACTGACGCCGGAAGTTCTGAAAATCACGCGCTGGGTTGCCGATTACTATGCAACGCCGTGGGGAGAAGTGATGCGCGCGGCGCTGCCCGCCGGAATCAATGCCACGGTCGAGCAGACAGTTTCGATCACGCCTGCGGGACGCGAGCAACTAAAGTCAGCTCAACCTGCGGGCAAGTCCATACCACCTGCGTTAGCGGGTGGGTCCGCTAAGCTCCAAGCGTTGCGTCTGCTCGCCGATGAAGGCGAGTGTGAGCTTAGCGCCTTCCGCTTGCGCATGGGCACACTACAAACGCCGAAATGGCTGCGTGACCTGGAACATGAGGGTTTGATCGAACGCTCATACCGCACTCGCTCGCTCCCGACACGCGCCAAGCGGCGCCGAGCGGTGCGGCTGGTGAAATCTCAATCTGGGTACGCAGGCGTCCCGCCTGCTTCTTTGCCTCAGACGGAGAAGCAGGCGGGACGCCCGCGTACCCAGACTGAGGCGCAACAACGCGCGATCGAAACTCTGCGAGCTAATCAAAATGCGATGGCGATTGCCGACTTGATTAACGCGGCGAACATCAGTGAATCGGTTGTTCGCACGTTGCTGAAAAAAGGATTAGTCGAAGAATTTGAAGAGGAGATGCGTCGCGACCCACTGGCGCGAGCGGAGTTGCCGGTCACTGAAGATTTCAAGTTATCCAGC
>QHXE01000882.1 GCA_003222835.1 Acidobacteriota bacterium
ACAGTTTCGTCGCGATCGACTTGGGAGAGCGTCAGTAATTATAACCTATGCGAAGATTGGTTTCGAGATCGCGAGACGCGATTGAATGATTGTGGATTTGGCGATTCAATAAACGAGATTCGCCCCAAAGTTAGGAATGCCGCCCTCCGTCACGACGGCCAAGAGCGAGCACGCTTAGCTCTTTGCCCTTAGCTCTTTGCCCTTAGCCCTTTGCCCTTAGCCCTTTGCTCATTCATATCTCAGTGACTCGATGGGATCGAGGCGCGCGGCTTTCCACGCGGGCCATAATCCAAAGATCATGCCGATGCCTACGCTGGCGAGAAAGCCGGCCGCCGGCGCCCACAAAGGCACGTACGATGGCATGATCAGTTTCACCAGCAAGGTCAGCAGCCAGCCAATCGCCAAGCCCACGAAACCGCCAAAACCGGTCAGCGTCATCGCTTCGATCAGGAATTGCCAAAGGATGTCTTTGCGGCGCGCGCCGATGGCCTTGCGGATGCCGATTTCACGCGTGCGTTCAGTCACTGAGACCAGCATGATGTTCATCACGCCAATGCCGCCCACCATCAAACCCACGGATGAAATCACGACCATGGCGAGCGCGATGCCGCCGGTGATCGAATGAAAAGTACCGATGAGCGCTTCGGTAGTCTGTATCCCAAAGTTATCAGGACTCCCGAAAGGCACCTGCCGGCGAACGCGCAGCGTGTCGGTCACCTGATCCATGGCTTCCTGCATCATTCCCGGTTTGGCCACGGCCAGCACGTAAACGTCCTCGGAGTTGGGTTTCAGTTTGCGCGCCACGTTGTAAGGCAAGTAGATGACATTGTTCTGATCATCGCTGCCGCCACTGAAGAGAAACTGCTCGCGCTTTTGCAGTACGCCGACGACTCGATACTCTTCGGAGCCAATCTTGAGTGTGTCGCCCACGGGTGAGCCGAAACGAAAGAAATCGTCGGCCACTTTTGAGCCTATCACGCAGACGTTTTGATTCTGATCGTTTTCGAATTGCGAAAAAAAGCGGCCCTCGACGATGACTTGCGTGCCCGCCTTTTCGAAATCGGGCAGCGTGCCCTGTAACCCGACCGAGGCCGAGGTCTTGCCACCGCCGCTAACCAGAATCTTCTGGCCGAAGAAGTTGTTCGTGATTTCCAGAAAGGGCACCGCAACTTCAATGGTCGGCAGTTTGGATAGCGCGTTCGCGTCATCGTAGGTCAAAGGCTTGCGCATGCGCTCTTCGCGCGAAAGCCGCCCGACGTGAATGCCCGGATTGTACTTGCTGATGTACATCGAGCGCGTGCCGAACGATTCGACCTCTTTGGTGAAGGCCGTATCGATACCACTGATAATCGAGGCAATGAGCATCACCGTGACGACGCCAATGATTACGCCGATGACGGTGAGGAATGAACGGAGCTTATTCGCCCGCAGCGTGCCCAGCGCCATCCAGAGGTTTTCTAAGATGTCAGATCTGAAGAGTTTTATCATTTCGTTACAACCACGAGATTATCGTTCTTGTGGGGACGACCATTGCAAATTGCAGAGCCTCTTGCAAAACCCAGCGAGGCGTCAATTTTTGCAAAAAAAGAAAGACTAGTGATGCAACCTGAGTCTGA
>QHXE01000883.1 GCA_003222835.1 Acidobacteriota bacterium
ACTTTCAAGATCGATCTATTTCCTGTATCGATTGCGGCGAACAATTCGTCTGGAGTATCGGCGAACAAGTTTTTTTTACCGACAAGGGCTTGCGAAATGAACCGAAACGCTGCAAGCCATGCAAGCAAGCCAAGACCCAGCGGCTGGCGGCGATTTCCCTGGCCCGAGACTCGGGGATTAGGCAAAGAATCGAAGTGACGGTTACCTGTGCACAATGCGGTCAACAAACCACAGTGCCGTTTTACCCATCACAGGGAAGACCGGTCTATTGCCGGTCATGTTTTCTGGCGGCGCGCACGATGAGCGCCACGGCCTGATGAGCCGGTTCAGTGCTCGAGGTGATAGGGGACATTGGTAACCACAACTCCTCGTTTGAAAAGGAGTGCCCCCTTCAGAAACAAGGTATTCTGATTATGCAATAAATTCTGCCACCATTTGGCGGGCACGAATTCAGGAAGCACGATTGTTATCACATCGCCTGGCGAACTGCGCTTCACCCGATCGATATAGTTAAGCAAAGGCCGTAACAGCGAACGATAAGGCGAAGCTACCACCACCAGGTTGACTCCCGAGCCCCACTGCTGCCATTTCTCGCGCAACTTTTGCGTGCTCTCCTCGTCAAGGTTAACGTAAACCGCTGTCACATGATGCGGCGCGATCGATTTCGCGTACTCCAACGCAGCAATCACGCCACGATGAATGCCCGAAATTGGCACGATCACCTCGTGATGAATCGGCCGCAACGGTTCCAGGCCTACGGTTGACAGTTGTTTCGCGACTTCGAAGTAATGATGGTGAATTCTCAGAAACATCAAGACCAGCAAGGGAATCAGTACCACAACTATCCAAGCGCCATGCACGAATTTCGTCGCGATGAAAACGAATAGCACGATGCAGGTCGCAATAGCACCAATCCCATTAATCAGGAGAGACTTACGCCAGTGCGATTTCTTCTCGAGCCGCCCTACCTCATAAAGCGATCTGGGCTGGTCGCTTGCGAGTCGTCCGGCAATAAGGTCTCGGCTGAGATTGCTTTCCAAGCGCTTCGATTCTTTCGCTAAACTGGGTGGCGATCCCTCTCCGGGTTGAGCTTCAGCCGTCGCGCGCAAAGCCTGCAACGATTTGCCCTCGCGCCACCAATGAACAACCATGCCTGCCTGGGACAGCGTAAACGAAAGAAATACGCCAACCGCGTAAAGCGGAATTAGCCTGCTAGTGTCACCGCCAAAAGCCCAGACCAACAGACCAGAGAAAACCGCCAGCAAGACGACGCCATTTGAAAAAACCAGCCGATCTCCCAGATTCGCGAGTTGGCGCGGGAGAAATCGATCACGCGCGAGTAGTGATGCAAGCCGCGGAAATCCGGCGAACGAAGTGTTTGCTGCCAGGATGAGAATGGCCGCGGTAGTCGCCTGCACTACGTAATAAAGCCAACCGAGATGACCAGTAAAAACTACGCGCGCAATCTGCGAGATGACCGTCTCGTGTTCCAGCGGATGAACATTGAAAAAGTATGCAAGTATGCTTGCGCCCATAAACATCGTGATCAGAAGCAAGGCCATCCATGTGAGCGTGGTAGCCGCATTTTTGGCTTCGGGTTGCTTAAAGGCCTGTACGCCATTCGAGATTGCTTCGATTCCCGTCAGCGCGGCGCAGCCATTTGCAAACGCTCCGAGCAGCAGAAACAAGTGCAAAGGCTGAGGGTGATAACCTTCGGCAATCTTAAGGTCAATGTCGTTAGGAACCGCGGTTAGGCCGGGATTCATGAAATAACGGAACAGTCCAAAACCAATAAGGAACAGAAAGCTAAGAATAAATGCATAGCTTGGAGCGGCGAAGAGGGCACCTGCTTCTCGTACGCCTCGCAGGTTGGCGATTGTAACGAACGCGATAAAAAAGAGGCATAACCAAACACGATGATTGTGCAGACCCGCGAAACGGGTTCCGACCATAGCCGAAGTTATGGCCTCGACTCCGGCAGCGACCGAGACCGATACGGTAAGGATGTAATCAACGAGCAGCGAGGCGCCGGCGACTAGTCCCGGCAAGGTCCCCAGGTTCTCCTTGGCGACAATGAACGCACCGCCGCCTGAAGGATATGCATGGATCGTTTGTCGGTAGCTGATCGCAACTATTACTAATAAGATGCTGATCGCTGTCGAGATTGGAACAACTTGCCTAAATGCGTTGGTCTGCCCAGAGAGATAGGCTGCGGCGAG
>QHXE01000932.1 GCA_003222835.1 Acidobacteriota bacterium
TCCAACTCTCAAGCTTCGGTTATCGTATCATAGATGGTTATGTTGTCATAGGAATTATAACTTTGACTTTCAACAGGCCTTGACCTACTATTCCCGGATTCTCCAATTGTCAGAAAGCGAGGATGCGGGATGAAGAAAGTCGAGCGAATCAAGATATTCGATACTACCTTGCGCGACGGCGAGCAATCGCCCGGCTGCTCGATGAACCTGACTGAGAAGCTTGATCTGGCGCGGAAGCTTCAATCGTTGGGTGTCGACACTATCGAAGCGGGATTTCCGATCGCCTCTGAGGGCGACTTTGCTGCGGTCAAGGCGGTGGCGGCTGAATGTCGAAACGTAACCGTGGCCGCGCTATGCCGAACTGTGGAAGCGGACGTTCGCCGAGCGGCCGAGGCTTTGCGTAAAGCAGCCCGCCCACGCATCCACACCGTCTGCGCGACTTCAGATATCCACCTCGAATACAAATTGAAAAAATCCCGCACCGAAGTAATCGAAATGACCCGGCGCGCGGTGCGTATGGCTCGCGATCTGGTTGAAGAAGTTGAGTTTTCGGCTGAGGACGCGACGCGCAGCGACGTGGAGTATTTGTGCCAAGTATTCGATGCCGCAGTGGAAGAAGGCGCGACGATTCTCAACGTGCCGGACACTGTGGGTTACACTCTCCCCAATGAATTCTCGCGACTGGTGCGCGCGGTCCGCAAGCGTGTGGTGCGCGATCGAAAGGACATTACCATTAGCGTCCACTGTCATAACGATCTCGGTCTCGCAGTTGCGAACAGTCTCGCCGCGATCGACGCCGGTGCACGGCAAATCGAGTGCACCATCAACGGCATCGGCGAGCGCGCCGGCAACGCATCGCTGGAAGAGGTAGTGATGGCGTTGAACGTGCGCAGTGATCGGCTCCGATTTGAATCCGGAATCGACACGCGAAAAATTTATTCAACCAGCCAATTGCTTTCGCAGATCATCGGCTTCGGCGTTCAGCCTAACAAAGCCATCGTCGGGCGCAACGCCTTCGCGCACGAAGCCGGCATACATCAACACGGCGTGATCAGCAATCCGCTCTGCTACGAGATCATGACGCCGGAATCCGTGGGTGTCCCGACCAACGAATTGGTGCTCGGCAAACACTCTGGCCGCCACGCCCTGGCGTTGCGTTACAAAGAACTTGGTTATTCGCTTGACCCAAACGAACTCGATGGTGTCTATCGTCGCTTTACGGATTTGGCAGATCGCAAGAAGCGAATTTACGATCAGGATCTGCTTTCGCTAATCGGGAATTAGCAGCGCAATGCCACCTGAAGGTCGCGTTTCAAGCAAACTATGAATCTCAATATAGTGGTCCTTCCGGGTGACGGCGTGGGGCCGGAAGTGACTGAACAGGCCGTGCGTGTCCTGCGCGAGATCGCAAGCACTCACGGCCATAAATTTCATTTCGAAGAGCACGCGGCCGGCGGCGAGGCGATCAAGCAAACTGGCGAGCCATTGCCGCGAAGCACGCTCGACGCCTGTCTCGCTGCTAACGCAGTTTTGTTGGGAGCGATCGGATCGCCAGAGTTCGACCATCTTCCTTCCGCTCAAAAGCCGGAAGCAGGGTTGCTGTTTTTGCGGCGTACGCTCGGCGGGTTCGCTAATCTGCGGCCAGTCAGTTTTCATAAAGCTTTGGCGAGCGCGTCTCCCTTGCGAGAGGAGGTCGCCGAAGGCGCGGATATTTTGTTTGTTCGCGAGCTACTCGGCGGCCTCTATTTCGGCGAG
>QHXE01000933.1 GCA_003222835.1 Acidobacteriota bacterium
CGTTTGCGCGTTCGCGATTTTGAAATAGATATTGTTTATAAGCGGCTTCTGGTTAATGAGTATCTCCCAGTTATGCGAGAGCATCCCGCCCTGCTCGATGCTTATCGCGCGCGAGCGTTCTGTATGGTCAACAGTTTTCGTTCGAAGGTCATTCACAAGAAAGCGCTGTTTGCGGTACTCACCGATGCTCGTTACGCATCGCTCTTCAGTCCTGATGAACGAGCGATGATTGCGGGTCACGTTCCGTGGACGCGCCGGGTGCGCGTGGGGAAGAGCGATTACTTCGGAGAAGAGATCGATCTGTTGGAATTCGTCGGTGAAAAACGAGAGAGATTGGTCCTTAAGCCGAACGACGATTACGGTGGCCATGGGATTTATATCGGCTGGAACACGGATGAAATCGGTTGGGACGAAGCGATTCACAACGCGCTGGCTAACGGCGATTATATGGTGCAGGAACGAGTCCCCACCGCGCGCGAAGTGTTTCCCGCGCTAACGCCTGAGGGCACAATTAAATTCGCCGAGCAGTTAGTCGATCTCGATCCACTACTGTTCAATGGCAAAGTCGGCGCGGCGTTTACCCGTTTGTCCTGCAGCGAGTTGGCGAATGTAAGCTCGGGTGGCGGGATGGTACCGACGTTTTTGATTAGCAAGCGATGATGTTACAGAACCGCGAGCGGTAGCGACCGGCTTCCTGCATATGCGGATCTCTTTAAAAAACAGAAGGCCGGTCGCTACCGCTCGCGGTTCTGTAACATGGATTACATCGACTTCAACAACGATCATGCACCGCTGGGATACTTGATTACATTTCGCAGTTATGGCACTTGGCTGCATGGCGACAAGCAGGGATCGGTCGATCGCTTTCACCGAGGGCACGATACTCCAAAGCTGTCGCCCAACTCCGCAAGAAAAAGATACGAAGAAGCCCTGCTCAAACAGAGAGCCGTGATTCTTGACTCGCGACAAAGAGCGGCGATCAAATCTGGTGTTCGAGAAACCTGTACGGTTCGCAAATGGTCTTTGTGGGCGTTGAATGTGCGAACAAATCATGTTCACGCAGTCGTCTCGGCCAATCGTAAGCCTGAAACGATCTTGAATGCGCTCAAAGCAAACGCGACGCGATCTATGAGGGACGCCGGTTGTTGGTGTTCCGACCAGAGTCCATGGACCTACCGCGGCAGCAAGAAATACCTTTGGACAGAGAAGGAATTGGCGGACGCGATAGCTTACGTCGAGTATGATCAAGGCGAACCGCTGCCCTGAGTTACAGAACCGCGAGCGGTAGCGACCGGCTTCCTGCATATGCGGATCTCTTTAGAAAACAGAAGGCCGGTCGCTACCGCTCGCGGTTCTGTAACTCAGGCATTGACATCCAACCACGCGCGGCGGTAGTGTGTAATCCCGTGAATCCCACGGGCTCAAATCCTAAAGAATTCGCCGTCGCAATAATTCCCGCTCGCTACGATTCTACGCGTCTGCCGGGCAAACCGATGTTGCTGATTGCCGGAAGACCGCTGGTTTTTTGGGTAGCTGAGCGCGCGTCGGCCGCGCGGAAGGTTTCGCGTGTCATCGTAGCGACCGATGATCGGCGCATCTATGAAGCAGCGAACTCTGGGGGATTCGAGGCGAGGATGACGCGCGACGATCATAAGAGCGGCACTGATCGGGTTGCCGAGGTCGCGCACAGTCTCGATGCAGAGATCATCGTCAATGTTCAGGGCGATGAGCCGTTAATCGATCCCGCGAC
>QHXE01000934.1 GCA_003222835.1 Acidobacteriota bacterium
GGGCGGGATCCCCGGTACCCTTCCCAGTGGTCCAACGTCAGCTCGGGAATATGAGTATCACCCTCGATCGTGAACATCACCGGACTATGCGTGTTCCGGCGGGCGTGCTTGGACGCGTAATTCTCGAGCCAACCCAAGAAGGCTGCCGCTTCGTCTCGGAAACCGATGCGCAGAAATGCATAAACCGTAAAGGCGGCATCGCGCATCCAGGTGTAGCGATAATCCCAGTTGCGAACACCTCCGATGACCTCGGGCAAGCTCGTGGTTGGCGCAGCAATAATCGCCCCGGTAGGTTCAAACGTAAGAAGCTTTAACGCCAACGCCGACCTGTGCACTTGGTCCCGCCAGCGCCCGTGGTATGTGCAGCCGGAAAGCCAGTTATGCCAGAATTTCACGGTGCTCCGCAGCAGTTGCTCAGCACTTTCCTCCGACGGCGGAGTAGGACCACCGTCCCCGTCGCTGCTTTCGCCAAGAACGAAGGTCTGCGATTCTCCTTCGGTGAGCGCGAATTCGGCGGACACCCCACCTTGCCCGTCATCGCTGAGCGGCACGGTAGTTGAAAGAGCTAAGGTCAAGCTGTCTGACTTGAATCTCGCCCCGTTAGTCTCAATCACCGTCTCGTGAACTTGCCGTCCGTAATCAAAAGCCGGACGGCACGCAACCCAAATGCGCACTGCTCCCCTAACACAGCGAACGCGGCGGTAAATGTGATGGTACTCAAGGGAGTCGGAAGGCAGCCCAGCCGGCATGAAGTCTTCAAGTTCGACAATCCCGTCTGGGAGCAGGAATCGAGTCACTAAGACATTGGTGGAAGGCCAATAAGATTGTTTGTGGCGCACCCCGTCCGGGCCAGCAGAAATTTGGAACCGCCCCCCGTTCTTATCATCCAAAATTGCCCCAAAAATGCTGGGCGAATCAAAGTGAGGATAA
>QHXE01000935.1 GCA_003222835.1 Acidobacteriota bacterium
AGAATAACTGCCGCTCCGATAATGTAAAGGATGGGAACCAAAGGGTATCCGAAGGCCTTGTAGGGCCGTTCAACGTTGGGCCGTGTCCGACGCAAACGAAAGATACCGGCGATCGTAAGAATATAAAAAATCAGCGCCGCCGAAATTACATAATCCAGAAGGTTCCCGTAAAGATTTCCATAACCGGTGATGTTGCCGGCGGCGTCATATTTAACTGTGCGCGGCAGCACGAGCAGCGCTGCCCAAATTCCCTGAATCACGAGACCCCAGCCGGGAACGTGCTTGTGATTCAAGACCCCGGACTTTTTAAAGAACAAACCGTCGCGGGCCATCGCGTAGTAAGCACGGGCGCCGGCGAGAATTAATCCGTTGTTGCAGCCGAATGTGGAAATCATAATTGCGACCGCCATAATCACGGCGCCGTTTCCGGGAAAGATAACGTTCGCAGTGTCGGACGCGACGCGGCTGGCGCCCTGAATTTTTTCGAACGGCAACGTAACCAGATAAGCAACGTTTGCCAGAATGTACAGCGTGATGACGATGCCGGTGCCGAAAGCCAGCGACAGAGGAATGTTTCGCTTTGGCTCTTTCACTTCACCGGCCGTAAAGGTGATGTTGTTCCAGGCATCGGCTGAAAACAGCGATCCCGTTTGCGCTACACAGATCCCGACAAACAAACCGAAGGTAGTTGCCGCAGTCAATCCTCCGCGGAAGTCCTCGAGCGATCCGCGCACGCCCCAAAGATTACCGAAGTTTGCGTGCACCACATCTGCGTGCCAGCCAATCAGCAGACCAAGCACGATCAGTCCGAGCAGGGCGCCGAGCTTTGCGGTTGTAAAGACATTCTGAACCAGCTTGCCGAGCCTCAATCCCCGCGTGTTCATGAAAGTGAGCAAAACGATCAGCAGAATACCCACGAGTTGAGCGGTGGAAAGGGAAATCGCGTAGCTGCCGATTACATGCTTGGGCGAAATCAAGTATCGTTCTTCGCCCACGGCTGGAACCAGCACCCCAAGATAGCGCGCAAACCCTACGGCGACGGCAGCCACGGTGCCTGTTTGAATTACGAGAAATAGCGTCCAGCCGTAGAGAAATCCCCACAAGGGCGAAAAGGCTTCGCGCAGATAGACGTACTGGCCGCCCGCCTTGGGCATCATCGCGGCTAACTCGCCGTAGCTGAGGGCAGCCATAACCGTCAGCAGTCCGGTAACAATCCAAACGACCAACAGCCATCCCGGCGCCCCGACTTGTTTCGAGATGCCGCCCGAGACAATAAAAATGCCGGAGCCGATCATCGATCCGGCGACAATCATCGTCGAATCAAGCAAGCCCAGGCCGCGTATGAACCCTGTCGACTTGTCTTGAGCGTTAGCGGCAGCTTTAGCCATTCGTTCCTCCAGCACTTACGCCGATCTTCGGAACACTGCTTCGGTTTCTGCTGACTTCTTCAGGGAGAGATTTACGACGAGGCGCAATTATACTGAATTGAGCCCATCTGTCGAGTATTTTTCGGATAAGCCTGGCCGATAGGCGGAATTAACAGAGGGATTTACATGCGGCTGACCGCACTCAGTG
>QHXE01000936.1 GCA_003222835.1 Acidobacteriota bacterium
CCGGCGAGATCAAAATAGCTTTGGCACGATGTTCAAGGTCGTAATCTTCGATCACCCTGCGTGCGAAATTCCAGTCTGCACGATTGGTGACTACAAATTTCACCTCGTCGAGATCAGGTCGCAGACGTTCGAGATTTGGCCAATGATTCCGTTCGGCTTCGCCCGAGGCGGGGCATTTCACGTCGAAAATTATCTTCGCTCGCTGGTCAACCTCCGCGGTTGATACGTAGCCGCCGGTCTCGATCAGCACTTCGTAATCGTCATCGCACAGGCGCTTGATTAGGTCGAATGCCTCGCGCTGCGCCAGCGGTTCGCCCCCGGTAACTTCCACCAGCCGGCAGCCGAAATCGCAGACCTGCCGCATCACCTCTTCAATCGTAAAGTGTGTGCCGCCAGTGAAAGTATATTCACTGTCACACCATACACAGCGCATCGGGCAGCCAGTCAGGCGGACAAAGGTGCAGGGCCGGCCCGCATGGGTAGACTCGCCCTGAATTGAGCGAAAGATTTCAGTTACGCGAAGCACGGAATCGATTTTAGATATTAGAATTCGGATTGTCGATTTGATTAGGTACAACCCCAGCCGCAGTTCGTCATCAAACTTTCGGCAAACAAATGGCTGGTCCTGCGTCTAATCGATCATGATAGGATTGGCGGTGGCAGCCGGAACCGAAGCATAGAAGTGAGCCGCGAAGCACACAATCTTCAAGCCTTAATTCTCGCTGGGGCCAAGCGCCTATTGGCCCGAGCCACAAATTCGCGCTCGCTGGACGACTCTTCACTAAGCCCCAGACTTCGGGCGGCGGTCGAGAAATATCTATTCAAGGATGACACGCCCGAAGAATCCGCGATCGATAAATTTCTTGATGGCCTGCATGCGGACGATCTTTGCCTGGTCATCGCGTGCGAGCGTGGCGACCAGGCTGCCTGGGGCGACCTGTTCGAAGGGTACGGCGCGACTGTGCGTTCCGCAGCGCGGACAGCCAGTTCGAACGAAGCGATGGCTGACGATCTCGCGCAATCGATCTGGGCTGAGCTGCATGGTCTGAAAGCCCGCGAAGACGGCCGGCCCGCTGGTAAGCTCTCTTACTATTCCGGGGCAGGTTCGTTGGGCGGCTGGCTGCGCGCGGTGGTGGGCCAACTGGCGATCGACCAGCACCGGCGAGAAGCCCGCCTCATCCAGACCGAAGAGGACGCGGACTTCGATCGGCTCGCACGCGATCTTGACGATGGGTCAGCAGCGTCAATGGCTTTTCATTCTTCGCCAAATCCTGAGGATGAGTTGACCCGCGGTTTGGCGGCAGCCGATGTGGAAAAAGCTTTGGGGCGCGCGCTGTCAGAACTCGATGCCGAGGATCGCTTGCTGATGAAATTGTATTACTTCGATGGCTTGCGTCTGCGCGAAGCGGGGGCGGTGCTGGGCTTTCACGAAGCCACCGCCAGCCGCCGCCTGACTCGAATTCATCGCGAAGTGCGCGAGCGTGTCGAGACGATTCTTATGAAGGAACACGGTTGGACGAAGATGGAAGCGGTCTCGTCGCTGGCTGAAGTCGCGGCGCACTTACAGACTGAAGTCGAACAGATTCTATCGGCGCCAGCGGATGCTGCTTTGCAGAGTTCGCCTGCGGGAGGTTGATTGATTGCTACTGATTTGGTTTTTGATCGGAATGAATCGCAAGTTGTTTCCGGCGAACTCGTTCATCCAACAGGCGATGAAGTTTTGCCTTGCTGACTAACTCGGAAGTCATGTCATTTGAAGATACACAAATTGATGTTCTCTTGCGGCGCCACGCGGAGCGCGCGAGGTCGAATTCCGCAATCGAACATCTCGACGCCGACGAACTGAACGCGTTTGCCGAAAGGTCGTTGCCCGTCGCGGCACGGTCGCGTTGTGTGTCTCATCTAGCCGACTGTGACGACTGCCGCCGATTGGTTTCGCAACTCGCGATCGGCGCCGGGGCAGTCGTGACGGCTGAAATCGCTGGGGCGGCTGCAACGGCACACGTATCGTGGGTGAAAAAATTGGGCGCGTTCTTCCGGCCGCCGACGTTGCGCTATGCGGCTTTTGCCGCCGTTGTGGTTGCCGCAGTCGGTATCGCATTTTTGGTAATGCGGCAAATGCAGCAAAATCGCGAATCGACTCTCGTCGTTCAAAACGAGCAGCCGAGTCAAGCTAGAGCTGATAGTACTAAGTCTGAGGAAACAGCAAACGCTACTTCAGAAAAGAATGCGGTTGCGAATAACAATCTCACAAT
>QHXE01000937.1 GCA_003222835.1 Acidobacteriota bacterium
GCCGAGGTGCGGGTCGCGAGCGACTACGAAGGCTCGCCTATCCAGGAGCTGAACCGGCGCTACACCTCAGTGCTGATCCGTATCGTCAAGGAAGCCGTCAAGACCGGAGAGGTCAAGCCGGACGTAAATCCAAAACTGCTTCGGGATGTTCTGTTCGGCGCGATCGAGCATCTTGCCTGGCGGCATGTCAACGGCAGGGGGCAGCTCAAGGTTGCCCAGACAGGGCGTGAGCTGACCACTATGCTCACCGCCGGCATCTGCGTAGACGAGTAGCTTAATCAATGGCTGCTATTTCCTTTCCGTTCGAGACCGTCCTGATCGCCAACAGGGGCGAGATTGCCGTCCGGATCATCGGCTCGTTGCGCAAGCTTGGTCTGCGCGCGGGGATCGTCTATCACGAGGTCGATGCTGCAACGCCGGCAGTAGCGCTCGCCGATGTCGCTTTCAAGATCTCGGGGCGGACGCCGGTATCTGTTTATCTCGATGCCGAGCAGATCGTAACGGCAGCCCGCACTGTTGGTGCCGGCGCACTGCATCCAGGCTACGGCTTCCTGTCGGAAAATGCCGGTTTTGCGCGCGCGGTTGCCGCGGCAGGCATCGCCTTCATCGGCCCATCGCCCGAGGCGATCGAACTGATGGGCGACAAGATCCGCGCGCGCAATTTTGTCGAAGGCAATGGCTTTCCGGTCGCTCCCTCCGCGATCGAGGAGAGTGATCCCCCGACATTTCTCGCGCGGGCACGGTCCATCGGGGTGCCGCTCCTGGTCAAGCCCTCCGCCGGCGGCGGTGGCAAGGGAATGCGAATTGTTCGCGATCTCGATCTGCTGGAGGATGCGGTCGCTCAGGCGCGCAGCGAAGGACAAAGATACTTCGGCGATGGCCGGCTCTATATCGAACGTTATGTCGAAAAGCCACGGCATATCGAGGTCCAGGTCCTGGGCGATGCTTTCGGCAATGTGGTGCATCTGTTTGAACGAGAATGTTCGGTGCAGCGGCGATTCCAGAAGATCATCGAGGAAACGCCGTCACCAGCTCTCTCGCCGCAGATGCGCCAGAGGATATGCGAAACCGCGGCGGGCATCGCTCGCGCCGCCGGATATCGCAATGCGGGCACGGTTGAATTTATCTTCGGAGGGGGAGAGTTTTACTTCCTTGAGATGAACACGCGTCTGCAAGTCGAGCATCCGGTGACCGAGATGATAACGGGCGTTGATCTGGTGGCCGAGCAGATCGCGATTGCGGCGAACCGCCCGCTATCGTTCCGTCAGCCCGATATCTCCGCGCAAGGTCACGCCATCGAGGCCAGACTCTATGCCGAATCTCCTGAGCGAGGCTTTTCGCCAACCTCAGGCAAGGTGCTGATGCTGGATTATCCTCACGAGCAGGGCGTACGTGTCGACAGCGGCATCGCACAGGGGCAGTCGATCACGACAGCCTTCGATCCCATGTTGGCCAAAGTGATCGTCCATGCGCCGACGCGTGATGCCGCCGTCGCCAAGGCGATGCGAGCGGTTCAGGATGTCGTGCTGCTGGGATGCGAGACCAACGCCGCCTTTCTGGCTCAAACCCGAAGATCGCGTCTGGGATTGATTGCGATCCGGACGAGGTGACGAAACTATTGGCGGTAGCTGCGCTGGTGATGCGACCGGTGCGCGATGCGGCCGATGCAGTTCCTGCCCTCCACGCCGCTATCGGCGACTGGAGAAACTGACATGTTTCACAAGTTCGACCTCGGCGGGGTAACGCACGAGTTGTGGCTCGCTCCGACTGACAATGGATACTATCTGCGTATTCTAGATGGTTGGAGCGG
>QHXE01000938.1 GCA_003222835.1 Acidobacteriota bacterium
TGGACGAAGCGTTCGATTGCTGGAAGCGTGGCAAGAAAAAGAACGATTATCATCTCTTGTTCGACGACTGGCACGAGAAGGATTGGCGCGCGCAACTGCGGCGCGATCGCAATCATCCGAGTGTCATTCTCTGGAGCACTGGTAATGAAATCGGCGAGCAGCGCACGCCCGAAGGCCAGAAAGTCGCCCAGGAGCTCGTGCGCATCGCGCATGAAGAAGACGGAACGCGACCCGCGACCGCCGGATGCAACTACACCGAAGCGGGCTATAACGGTTTCCAGAAAACTGTCGACGTCTTTGGCTACAACTACAAGCCTACTGAGTATGGAAAGTTTCGCCAGAGCAATCCATCGATTCCGCTTTTCGCCAGCGAGACCGCATCGACGGTGAGTTCTCGCGGTGAATATTTCTTTCCCGTCGTCGAAGATAAGCTTCAGGGCCGGGCTGATTTCCAGGTCAGTTCTTACGATCTCTACGCGCCGCGTTGGGCCTGGCCACCCGATGTCGAATTCAAGGGACTCGACGAATTTCCTTTTACCGCCGGCGAATTTGTGTGGACGGGGTTTGATTACCTTGGCGAGCCGACGCCTTATGGCGGCGACTCGACGACTCCGTTGAATTTCACTGACCCGGCCGAACAGTCACAAATGGCCAAGGAGCTGAAAGAACTCGGCCGTGTCAAAGTGCCTGCGCGTAGTTCCTACTTCGGCATCGTCGATCTCGACGGCTTCAAGAAAGATCGCTTCTACATTTATCAGGCGCACTGGCGCCCCGATTTTCCGATGGCCCACATCCTGCCGCACTGGAACTGGCCCGAGCGCGTCGGGCAGATCACGCCGGTGCATGTCTACACGTCAGGCGATGAAGCGGAATTGTTTCTGAACGGGCGTTCGCTTGGCCGCAAGAAGAAAGGCACTTACGAATATCGTCTGCGCTGGGACGATGTGAAATACGAGCCGGGCGAATTGAAAGTCGTCGCCTACAAGAACGGCAAGCATTGGGCCGAAGACGTGATGAAAACAACTGGACCGGCTTCCCGGCTTTTGATGAAAGCGGACCACGCTACCATCAAAGCCGACGGGCAAGACCTTTCCTTCATCACTGTGACGGTCGCGGACAAAGACGCTTGGCTCGTGCCGCGCTCGAAAAATCTCGTGCGCTTTGAGATCTCCGGCCCCGGCGAAATTGTGGCCGTGGATAACGGCGACGCCACCGATCTCGAATCCTTTCAAGCGAAGGACCGAAAGGCCTACAACGGTCTGGTTCTCGTGATCGTGCGTGCGAAGCCAGGCCAGTCAGGACAAATCAAACTCGCAGCGGCGGCGGACGGTTTAGCGGGAGCGCAGATTCTCATCCGCACTCGATAGACGTGTTCAGTGTTAGAATGTTTGTGAGGTGAACGATGAGTCAGAATGTCGAGGAAGTGAAACGAACAATCCAACAACTTCCTGCCGCCGAACAGAAAGAATTACTTGCATGGTTTGCAGAACACAAGTCTATTGATGAAAAGCCTTCTGAAGAAGAACTCGAAGCCAGAGTGCTAAACCGGCTGCTGGAAAAGGGACTCATC
>QHXE01000939.1 GCA_003222835.1 Acidobacteriota bacterium
TACGGCGCTCTGCGGCAGACCTAATTCTTTGGCGGCATCGTCGGGAATGGTGAAGGTACCCTGCGTCGTCGCATAGACAGTCGCTGAGTCGCCGCCGGAGTAATCGACTACCATTCCGTGCGTCTCCAGACAGCAATGATGGAGGCGCGGCGTGCTGTATTCGGCTTCAACGATCGCATCGCAGTTTTTGAGAGCGGCTTCCACCTTTTCCACATCACCGGTCTTATTCGCCAGTCGCAGGTTCTTTTCATCGGGCTTTCTCGGATCCCTCGGAAGAACTTCAGGTGATTCCGGTTTAAGCGCATCGCGGGCGATCACGACGTGTGGGAGCACTTCATACTCGACAACCAGCGCGCGTATGGCATCGTGCGCAATCTCCGGAGTAATAGCGGCGACAGCGGCGACCGGTGAACCGGCGAAACGAAATTCCTTAAGCGGCGTTTGAATGATTGCTTTCACGCCGGGAATCTTCGATGCGGCGGAGGAATCAAAATTCTTAAGGCGTGCGTGGGCATGCGGACATCTGCGCACGCGCGCGAACAGCATTCCCGGGAGTCTTACATCGTAGGTGTAACGAGCCGCGCCCGATACTTTCAACGGACCATCGACACGTGTCAGACGATGATTCAACAACGTGTGCTTATCGTTCGGTCCCCACGTCGGGCCCGCCACGTCGTCGACTTCGATCTCGACCATCTGCTCGATGCCATTAACGACCCGCGGCACGCGAATCTTTTTCTTTTTTGGCGGCGTCGGCGAAGGTTGCGGTGGCGTCGGTTGCTGTTGTGGCATGACCTGTCTCCGTAGATTATGGCGGTGTTTATCTTAGCTCCGCTAAGAGCCGGATGTTTATAGAACTAATTGATCGCAAAGAACTCCAGCTCCGTTAGCAGCGAAAAGTTGCACCCCTAAAGGGGCTATCTTCGTTGAAGAGTCGTGCCCGTCTATAAACATTCTGTCCCTACGGGACTTCGAAGCAAAAGCAATTCCGATTAACCGCCTATGTTCCCGCTTTCGCCGCGGCCAGCGCAGCTTCAAACACCCGCGGATAGGTGCCGCACCGACAGAAATTTCCTTTGCAGGCTTCGCGCACTTCATTCAGCGTCGGATTGGGGTTCTTTTTCAAATAAGCAGAAATCGTCGTCACGAATCCCGGCGTGCAGAAGCCGCACATCAAACCGTCATGCTCGACGAAAGCTTTCTGCACTGCGTTCATATTCTCCAGCGAACCCAGACCTTCCGCCGTCGTGAGCTTCTTTCCCAAAGCATCGACCGCGAGCACCAGGCATGAATACACCAGTCTGCCATCAAGCATCATTGTGCAAGCACCGCAGCTACCCATGTCGCAGACCAGCTTGGGTCCAGTCACGGGCGGCTCCAGGCGATCGCGGATGGCGCTGAGAAGAGTCGTGCGCGGCTCGACACTCACGTTACGTTTCTGACCGTTAAGGTCGAGGACGATATCTATAGTTCCGCTAACCGGCTCGCCGGGCGCGCTGATTTTCGCGGCGACGTTATCGGCGTTTCCGATTAGGAGATGATCGGCCAGTGCCGCGCCAGCACCAGCCACGCCGACGCCTTTCAGAAACTTGCGCCGGCTCGGGTCATAACGCCAACTCTTCCTCCGCTCCTGGTCATGGTCGTCTGACATTTGCGTCCTCCTCGCGGACGGAAAAAGATAACTTCAGAATGAACTGGATGGATTATATGTTAAGGGGAAACGGTGGCGCTCGCAAGCAAATTTTGTCGCTGCGGCCGCCGGCAGCGGACCGTCAACCTGATCAAGGCTAATCACCGTGAAAAATCAACTGCCCGCTACCCGACAGGTCGGGGTAATGACACGGGATTTCGCAGCGTGCCGAGCTTCTCGATCGTTACTTCAAAGACGTCCCCAGCCTTTAACAACACCGGCGGGTCACGAAACACGCCGACACCTTCAGGCGTCCCCGTCGCAATTACGTCGCCCGGCTCCAACGTCATGCCCTGCGAAAGATACGAGATCAAATAAGCCACCGGGAAGATCATCTTGCCGGTGTTCGATGACTGCATGACTTCACCGTTCAGGCGCCCTTCGATATTAAGAGACTGCACGTCTGCAATCTCGTCGCGCGTGGTGATGAACGGACCGAGCGGCGCAAAGGTATCGAGGCCCTTGCCGCGCGTCCATTGGCCGTCGCCAAATTGCAAGTCGCGCGCGCTGACGTCGTTAATTAGCGTGTAGCCGA
>QHXE01000946.1 GCA_003222835.1 Acidobacteriota bacterium
GATCAATGGTTTGCTGCGTATTATCGCGCATCGCAAGACGGCGATATAGTCGATTTGCGATTTTTTGATCGCCGGTTAGAACCTTATCAAGAAGAGTCTT
Source organism: Acidobacteriota bacterium (assembly GCA_003222835.1). The sequence continues at coordinate 101 of QHXE01000946.1, forward strand.
TCAAGTTACTAGTCGCGAAGAACGAAACACCAATTGGCATTCGGCAATCGACAGTGCTTTAATGTCTTATCAGACTTCGGGCTCCGCACAATGCTCGTCTTGTGAACCCCGCCAGGCCGGGAACGGAGCAACGGTAGCAACGACAGCGTGTGTTGCGGGTAAGTCCGAAGTCTGGTGAATCGTGAATGGTAAATCGTGAATGGAACTCTTCCCATGGGTCCCCGCTTAAACTAACATGTCATTCGCAGGAAGGGAGTATCAAACATGAGATTTACTTTCCCGGCTACAATATTCGTCGCCTTCTTTCTGGGCCTCTCCATTATTGTCTCTGCCCAAACCGAATCGCGCGATCAGGTGCTAAATCAAATCGAGGCGAAGCGCGCAGAATTGGCTGCGCTGGAGAAGAGCTTTCTCGAACCTTCAGCCGACGATTATGCCGCCTACGCGGAATTTCTCAAGCAGCCCGATACTGGACTGACGCGTTTGCTCCCGCGGGAAACATACGACGACGATGTCAAAAGTAATAAGAAGAGTCTGACGACTCGCGGCGGTGGAGCTTATTATTCTTTCACTCGTCGAACGCACGAATACGGCTGGGGAACCCAAATTGGATTGGAGCAGAACGAGTTTAATGTGAGCTTCGCGGGCGCCGATTACGGAATGATTACGAATCTGGGCGACGTTCCCCTCGAAGCAGTTACTTCCGAAAATCCCGCCATCAAGTTCTTGGCGTCCTACAGCGCCGCTGAAGAGGAGCCGCAAGCCCGATCGGAATACCGGCGATTCGCCAGTGGGGAGACGATCGGCGGCACGATCTACAAGACGCGGGCGCAAGCGAGGTTAAATAGGACATACGCCCTTCGCGGCATACACTATTCAGACTCGGATGTGCTGGTAGCATTCAGGATTATTCGCAAGGATGATGATGACAGCGTGATCATCCTTTGGAAACTTCTGAAGAAGTATCCCAAGCCCGAGCTTGCGCGGAACAACTGAAGCACAAATCGGCAATCGAGCTCGAAAACATTTTCATGTCCTACCAAGTAATCGCCCGCAAGTGGCGGCCGCAAAAATTCGAAGACGTTACCGGGCAAGAGATCTTGACCCGGACTTTGCAGAACTCTATCGAGCATGGACGCCTGCATCATGCTGCCATAAGGCGACTGGTCCGACGCCGACACCGTGCGCCATGACTGACGCCACGGCTTGCGCCTCATGTCGGGAAATCGCCGAAGGGCGTTCGATGGACGTGCTGGAGATCGATGCGGCATCGAATACCGGCGTCGATAACGTGCGCGACGTGGTTATCAACAGTGTCGCGGTTGCTCCGGCGCGCGATCGTTACAAAGTCTTCATCATTGACGAAGTGCACATGCTTTCCGGCGCGGCCTTTAATGCTCTTTTGAAGACCGTCGAAGAGCCACCGCCGCGCGTTGTCTTCATCATGGCGACCACCGGCGCGCATAAAGTGCCGGAAACGATCTCTTCGCGCTGCCAGCTTTTTGAGTTTCGCACAATTGCGACAGCGAAGATTGCCGAGCGTCTGCGCGTGATCGCGGACGCCGACAAGATTTCGATCTCTGACGAAGCAATTCGAGAGATTGCACGCGCCGGCGACGGTTCGATGCGGGACGCGCAGTCAGGTTTCGATCAGGTGATAAGTTTCGCCGGTGAAGAAATCAAAACGGAAGATGTCGAGAAGGCACTGGGTATCGCCGGCGCCGATGTGCTGGCGCGAGTTATTAGCGGCATCGCCGAGAACAAACCGGCAGAGGCCCTGGCGATCGTCGACGATCTGGTGATGCGCGGACACAACCTGCGCAACTTTTGTCGCGACGTGCTCGGTCACTTGCGCGATCTGCTGGTGGTGAAAGTCTCCGGCGATCCGAAGCTGCTTGATTCCTCATCGATGCCAACAGCCGAGCTTCAAAAACAGGCCAACCTTTTTTCGGAATCCGATCTGGTGCGCTTTTTTCACTCGCTGGCGGAAACCGAGGCGAGTTTGAAGGAAGCAGCGAATCCGCGTTATCAGGTCGAAGTCGGCTTAGTGAAATTGATGGAGATGCGCCGGTTAGCGTCGCTCGCGGATCTGGTTGGCCGGATCGCCAGACTCGAAAATGCCTTGCGCACCGGCAAACCGCCAGCGGAGCGAAAGACATCGCAAGCTGCTCCTGCGAGTGGTTCGAGTAAGGCCAGTACTCGCTCGGCCTCAGCCAGTTCAAGCACGACTGCCAGCGCGATGGTTGATGAAGTAAGCGACTCCAGAGAAGCTCTCGCGCCGACCTCCGCTTTCCCGCTCGATCAGATTAAAGCCGCACTCGTGAAGCAGAAGCGTCGTTTGCTTATCGCCGCGCTCGATGCCGCTCGTCGCGCAGAATTGACTGGTGACGACTTCTCGATCGAGTTCACGTCTGAGACCAGACATTACCGTGACACTCTGGCGAAAATCGACAACCTAAAAGCCTTGCGCGAAACGTGCAGCGAAGTTTGCGGCCGCGACATTGGAATTCTCTTTTCCATCAAAGACGATGAAGGCGAAGCGCCGGCTTCATCCGAAGAAGCCGAGCATCGCTCGAAGCAGAGCGCCCGCCAAGCAGCCGCCCAAAACCCAATCGTGCAACAGGTCCTGCGCGCGTTCGGTGGTGAGATTGTCGATGTCAAGGCACCGTAGATCGAAACGGATCATTACGGCTCAGCACCATCACTAGAGGATTTTTTCTAACCCAGGTGTTTACGCCTGGGAAACGAAACTCTCTTTTTGCAGTGAAGCATTCCGGCCCGCATCCTCGCCACTCGTTCCGCGCGCTACTCTCAAGAAAGCCTTCGCCGCATGCGACAGGCTAGCGCCTCGCCTATAAATCAAATGC
>QHXE01000947.1 GCA_003222835.1 Acidobacteriota bacterium
TTGAACGGCAATTGAATAAAACGAAAATGGTGATCGGCGCCGGCGATGTCGCGAGCGAGGGCCACCATTTGCTCCAGCGAATGATACTCGCGCGCGTCGGGCTCGGCGCGAAAACCATTCCAGGTCGCCACCCCGTAATTCTTGATTTGGCCTTGAACCACAGTCTGCTCCAGAAACTCAAACGCTGCGCGCAGACGCTTCCAAAACTCTTCCGGCGAAACCGACGAAAGTTGCGACTCGGGATTGTGCACGTAGTAAACGTCGACACAATCAAGTCCCATGTTCCGCAGCGACTGTCGAAGCTGATTTTGCAAATAGCGCGGCGTCATGCAGTGCGCGCCGCCAGCGATATCTGCGAAGCTCGCGATGCCGGGTCGCACAAAGGTTTCTTCGATGTAGTGCCGCACGTCTCGCGGCGGCGCGCCATCAAAAGGCAAATAGCCACCCTTGGTGCAAACGATAAGTTCATCGCGCGCAAATCCTCGTGCCATTAATTCTTTTAGCGCCTCGCCAACCGATCGCTCGCTTCTTTGAAAGCGATAGTTGGCCGCGGTGTCGATTACGTTCCCGCCCAACTCGACCGCACGCACAATCGCTTTCGTATAACGACGATCGCTTTCTTCGTCAGCTTCGCCCAGATAGGTGCCAATGCCGATGGACGACAGCCAGAGATCGTGAGGCTGACGAAAATGATCTTCCGCCGCGACGTCTTTGAAACGATCGCGATAGCGCGCTGTTCCTTCCAATGTTCCGCAACCGTTTAGCGTCATGTGAGATTCGCCACAGAGACACAGAGTCACAGAGAAAAAGAAACCCTGGAAAAACGACGCATGCCACGAACAGGGTCAGTCCCGGAGATCGCGGTGTGTCTCTGTGTCTCTGTGGCTTACTTTGCGCGATGACTATACGCGGCGCACCAAGCTGCAATCAAGCCGACTTCGATCAATCAAGAGCGATGTGTTAGCGTGTAGCCAATCTATTAAGAAACGCGTGGCTGAATCGAATTATCAACGCGAAATCGAAGTCGCGACCAAACTCGCGCGGGTGGCGGGGGGCATCTTGCTGACGCATTATTACAGTCCCTTTCTGGTCGAGCAAAAGGTAAACGCGCTGGACGAGCTGGAAGAAGTCACCGCAGCGGATCGCGAGGCGAACGAATTAATCGTAAGCCGCCTGCGGGAGGAGTTCCCCGATGACGGCATTCTCGCCGAAGAATCTGCTGACACTGAGCGTCGTCTTTCAAAGGATCGAGTGTGGCTGATCGATCCGATGGATGGTACGAAAAACTTCATCGCCCGCGACGGAGATTTCGCGGTGCAGATCGGGCTCGCCGTCCGAGGCGAGAGCGTTGCCGGTGTCGTATATCAACCCGTGCGCGACGTTCTTTATCGCGCGGTTCGCCACGGTGGAGCTTGGATCGAAGCAGCAAGCCAACCGGCGATGCAAATGCTGGTTTCAGCCCGAACTGAACCGGGCGAAATGGTGCTGGCATCCAGCCGCTCACATCGCAGCCCTCGTATGGAGCGTGTCATCGAAGCCTTTCGTTTCAAAGATGAGCTGCGACGCGGATCGGTAGGCGTGAAGATCGGTTTGATTGCCGAGCAAAAGGCCGATCTGTATCTGCATCTTTCGCCGAGCACCAAACAATGGGACACCTGCGCGCCTGAAATAATTTTGGAAGAGGCAGGCGGACGCTCAACGGATCTGTTTGGACAGCCGCTGCGCTACAACGGAATTCGGATCGACAATCGTAACGGGATCGTGGCAACCAACGGCGCCGCGCATGAAATGGTTATTGAGAATTTGAAGCCGCTGCTGAAAGAGTTTGGCCGCGAGCCGGTGTGATTCATCCGCCGATTACGCAGATTGCGCAGAAAAGGAAAAGCAAAAACGGTGGAGCCAACACCCTTCTTTGCTCTATTT
>QHXE01000948.1 GCA_003222835.1 Acidobacteriota bacterium
ATGCTTACACCGTTTCGGTGAATCCTCAGAGCCCACCGCGAACCATTGCATCGCAGCCGTCAAGGTGACCGTTCCACTGTGCCATAGGCTATGAGGTCATCTCGGTTCCCGTGCTCATCTGCATCTTCGTCAAAGGCGGGAACCATCCCCGCCTGCAAAGTGACGAGATTTCGATCTGCATCCTCACATGTATCCTTGGAAACACAAAGCAGCTCGTCGAATATCCCGCTTAAGTCGGCCCTTCAGCTCCTCCTCGCGGGGAGGAACACTGCCGACGGCGTGAGGAACTTTGTGTTTGGAAGCTCGGTCGCCACATGGAAGCGATCGAACCGGCCTTTGCTTTTCCCGCTGCCGTTGCCACCGTCGAACGTCAGGAGATACTGGTTGTTGAGATGCATCTGGATGTCGTCAAAGTATGGCTTGAGATTAACGGGTTCGCCGAAACCGAGGTAGTAAGACTTGGCGCCGGTTTCTTCCGAAAGCCGCGTCAAGTTGGATTGGGCATTGAAAGCGCGGAACGAACCGCGTCCACCACGCCCGGCATCGCGGGCATAGATTGTCCAGATATTGATGTTTTCTTTCTGGGCGCGCTCAATGGTCGAATCCAAGTCAGGATCCGCGATACCGGAGCCTCCGCGAAAATAGTTAATGCCCGAGGAAAAGAGGAGAATCGACTTGCGTTCCCGGGACTCCGGCCAGCGCTTCATCCAGTCCTGGAGGGCGAAGTAGGGACTGGTGAAGGCACCGCCACTGCCCAACGGCAGGCGAATAGCCTTTGCTGCGAGCGCATGATCCGTAGTGAAATCCTGCGCCACCATAGCCGTTCCGTTGCGTGCATACGCCACGGCAATGTAAGTGGTGGGCGGCTGAGCCATAAGAAACGCTCTCAGATCATTCCATTGGTTGGCGATGCTGCTTCTCAGTGAATCGTCGATCAGCACCGCTATGAAGAGCGTTTCGCCGCGCCTCCAGTTAGCGACTTGCTTGCGTTCTTTGCCTTGATACAGCTGCACATCGTCTTTCTTAACTGCGCGAGGGGGAGCGTCTTTCTTGCCCACCGCGGTCACTGTAACGGTGACCCCGCTGGGCACCGGCGGAGCGCTCCTCGCCGCCATGGGGGTCAAAGCGGCTACAGCCATTCCGGCCAACAGCAGAGCTCCTTGGAACTGCAGTTTCTTATTCATTTTAAGCGACTCCTTTTTGCTCATCGCACTTAGTTAGATGCAGGATAAGGTCAACTCGTGTACACGCGCCCCAGGCTTAGTGCGAGACTGCCAAGTTTCGAACTGTGGAACCACAATTTCAATTAAGACAGAAGACTGCCGCACAGTGGTTCGTGCTAACGGCCTAGAGGTTTCCTACACCGATTGAGCGGCCAGAAAACGGGCACAGGTACTTGGATGACCGCTGCATAATGAGAGAGTTAAGGCGTCAATCCATTTCTGTTTCGTTGCCTCCAGAA
>QHXE01000949.1 GCA_003222835.1 Acidobacteriota bacterium
CGCGACCACACCGAGAACCGGAGGCAGGACAAGAACGGTTGCGAGTCGGGTAATGACTCCCAAGTCGAAGGGCCAAGTCTGTATCCTGTGAATATCGCTCTCAATCTGGCGGACAATTGAGATTTCACTGGCCAAGGCGTCTTTCTCGTTCGCGTTCTCGGACTGGTCGGAATGGGTCATGCGATCTTTCAGGCGTTGGACAAGATTGGTATAGCGAGGTGTAATCCAGCTGAGCTCCTGACGTCGAGCCTCTTGGAGCCGGCGATGGATGCCAAGTAGGGGAATTAAGAAGAGAATAACCCCGACTAGTATGAGTCCGCCTAGGACGATCAGGTCGCTCGCGCGGAAGCTTCCCAGCCCAACAGTTACCCCACCGGGGACTTCCACGTTTATGGTGATGAGTTGGAGGAACGTTACTATTATCGGGAAGATGGCGTAGACGCTTACCAGCCTCATCGAGACAGTGCCAAACGGCTTCAGGCCGAGGGTCCGATCCTCGGTGAAGGGTTTCAGTTGAAACGGAAATTTTCCTGCCCGATATATCGTTAGCATGGAGGAGCCGTATGTCCAGAGGAAGAATGAAAGAATGAGGAAGAAATATGCGAAGACTAGAACGTGGTTAGAGACAGCCCCTTCGAAGCTCAACGGAATAGGCGAGACTAGGTTGATGACTACGAGGAGTATGATCCAGACTATCAAGACTCTTGAGAGTCGAATGGGCGGCGTTCTCAAGCCTAACGCCGTGTTCTCGGGGCTCATCCCCTTCGCATACTCGCTTAATCGGTCCATTCTTGTGGCAATGTATCTCATGGAGTAAAGGAAGTAGAGCATGATGAGAGAAAAAACTAGAGCCTCGTCGAGGATTAGGCTTCCAACCCCTTGCGAAGGAACAAGCACGTATTCTATCGTCGAAAGAATTTTTGTCGGAACGAAACTGACGATGACAGCTCCAAGCCAGAACGGTAGCGTCCTAAGAAACCCGCCAACCGGGAACGTGTTGGGGGCGTGGCCATCGCTCTTCATATTCGTCGAGGGGGTCGAGTCGCTTAGAGAAGAAGCCTTGCCCCTACGAGTGAGACACGATCGGACCCGAGACGAAGACGACAACAAAAGACCTGTCCAAGAATGGATTCAAAATTCGTTGAAGTTTTGGCGCCGCCGAGAGGGTTCGAACCTTTGGCCGGGCCCGTCCTGTGGGCTCTCTGACCAACGGGTTGCTGCAGTGGCTTTCTTTAACAGCTTCAGCCTCAGTTTTCAGCTGAGCCCGCTGCTCTACCACTGAGCTCGCGCCCCTGTTTGAGGGAACGGCGGCCCGCTTCTAGCCGGCGGCAACGGCAATCCGGAAACTCCGTTTATTAAAGGATAAGGCTGAAGTTTTCGCGTATTCAAAAGTACTACTTCTGATACTCACAATAAACAAAATGACGCGGCTCGTCACTTCGCCTAAGCCTGCAAGGGATCTGCATTGGACTGGTTGATGGATTTCCTTCTTGCGGTTGCATCGACGCCTGTCATCCTTGGGTGTTATCTCTGGTACCGCAAAATTGAGGCCGGCCGTCGGAGAGGAGAGAGGGCATCTAAGAAATGGCGAGGGCTTAGTGTGAAGAATAGAATTGTCGTAATTGCGGCTTTTCTTCCTTCGGCCTTCTTGCTTTACTCGTTCGTTGGAACACTTTTCGTGAGGGTTGGTCTCGTTACCCTTCCTCTTATGCCGTCTTCACCGGTACAGTTCATCTGGGCAGCCGCGTTTGCGGGAGTTGGCTCCACCTACGTCATCGCAATTTTGTCTCCACGTGTCGCCTCGAAAATGTCAGACCGGTAGCCCAATTGCACTCACCTAAATCAATCAAGATAACAAAAAGCTTCAGAGCTCATTTCGTCGCGATTAGCTATCGGGCCCCAGAATGCAAAGATCTCTCGATTACAGGTGATGCGAGGGTCGTAGCTAGGACTGCAAGTCCCGCGACAGGGTAGAGCTGCAAGCTCACGAGCCCCGAATCTGCACCCGCTTTTGCCAACACCAGGGAGAATTCTCCCCTAGGGACCAGAATACTGCCAACGAGCAACGGGGCTCCGGTCTTCGCGAGACGCGCACCCAAGGAGCCGCCGAGCAACTTTCCGAAAATAGCTGCTCCTAATATGACAGCGAGAGGAAGCCCTAAAGATATCGCGCTGGAAACATCAATGAGTGCGCCCATGGAGAGGAAGAAGAATACGATGAAGGCTTCTTTCAGA
>QHXE01000950.1 GCA_003222835.1 Acidobacteriota bacterium
TCCCGATTTTTCTCATCGGCCACGTTACCAAAGACGGGTCGATTGCCGGCCCGCGCGCTTTGGAGCACATCGTCGACACGGTTCTGTATTTCGAAGGCGAGCGCCATCACAATCATCGCATCGTACGCGCGACCAAAAATCGCTTTGGCGCCGCGAATGAAGTGGGCATCTTTGAAATGACCAGCACGGGTCTCGCACCGGTTGCCAATCCATCGCAGATGTTTCTGGCAGAGCGCCCTGCTGATGCCGCGGGCTCGGTAGTTACCGCTTGTATGGAAGGTACGCGGCCCATGCTGGTGGAGATTCAGGCGTTGGTGTCGAGCTCGAAGTACGGCACCGGCCGGCGCATGACCCAGGGCGTCGATCAGAATCGAGTCGCTCTTTTGATTGCCATGCTGGAAAAACGCGTCGGCATGCAACTGCTCGGTGACGATGTGTTCGTGAACATCGCGGGCGGACTGGAAGTTGACGAACCCGCCGTCGACCTTGGTTTGGTCACCGCCATCGCGTCGAGCTTTCGCAATCAATCGATCGATGCGCACACGGCCGTCTTCGGCGAAGTCGGTTTGACCGGCGAAGTGCGCGGCGCCACCCAGGCCTCGGTGCGCGCGCGTGAAGCGCAAGCGCTTGGCTTTGAACGGATCGTAATGCCATCATCAAATACACCAGGTCTGGAAAAGCTGCTAGGGTTGCGCGTCGTCGGCGTGAAATCGGTCGATGAAGCGATGCAGGAACTGTTCTAACTAAGAAGAGGAAGATTGAAAATTGAAAAATGAAAATTGAAAATCGCAAATTGACCAAATCGCGATGTAGATCAGATTTCAGATTTGCAATTTGCATTTTTCAATTTTCCATTTGCAATGAACGGGCAAAATGATTAGTCGATACCGCT
>QHXE01000951.1 GCA_003222835.1 Acidobacteriota bacterium
CTCCGAGAAAGCGGGCGAAGAGGGGTTTATCCTCGCGGGACAATCCGAGCAGTAGGTGCTCCGGCGCAATGGTAGAAGCGCCAAACTGGGATGCTTCATAGCGCGCGAAGAATATTGTGCGACGCGCGATCTCTGTATATCGTTCAAACATGAACTTTCAATTACTGGGTTACTGTGCTGCCAACTTCATTTGACTCATCCGCAGAGAACCGATCCGCCATTGACGTTTAGAATCTCTCCGTTGATATGCCGCGCCCATTCGGTGCAAAGAAACACGATCGGCCAGGCAATATCATCGGGTTTGGCTACGCGACCAACCGGAATCGAGTCTTCAATCGATTTCCGAAATGCCTTATCAGCGAAAACCTCCGTGCACATGTCTGTGTCAACCCATCCCGGCGCGACTGAATTGACATTGATGCCGAACGGGCCGAGTTCGGCTGCCAGGGATTTTGTAAATGAAATCTGGCCGCCCTTCGAGGCAGCGTAGTTTGAAACGTTCGCTTCCCCTCTCTGCCCCGCGGTCGAGGTGACAATCACGATGCGCCCGAATTTCTGCTGCTTCATATGTGGGACTGCCGCGCGACATACGCTCCAAGTGCCTTTTAGATTTAGTTCAATCGTGCGATCCCAAACCTGCTCAGACATCCTTTCAATAGGTCCGCCCTCCCAAATGCCTGCGTTGCAAACAAGAAAATCAAGGCGACCAAAACGCTCCACAGCCGCTTCGATTAGACGTGCGGCTTCGTCTGCGCGCGAAACATCTGCCTGAACTGCCAACGCGCCGACACCTGCGGCCTTGGCTTCATCAGCAGCGGCGGTTGCCGCGCTTTCATCCTTCAGATAATTGACAACGACATTCGCGCCCAGCTTCGCAAAGCATTCAACCGTGGCTCGACCGATACCACGAGAGCCGCCGGTAACCACAGCGACTTTGTCTTTCAGTGCTGAGCCCTCAGTTGTCATGTCCGCAAGGGACCTGCCAGGTTGTTCAAAAGGTAACCTTTTCCATGCCCAGGTGTTCACGCCTGGGGAAACTGATACCTTTAAGAAGCGTAAGCAGACTCCCTCTGGACCTTTCCGCAATCCGCGAAGCGTGATTGATTCAAAGCCACGCCCGGCTTTGGCGACTCACGCGATCATCTCGCGAGCCGAATCAGAGCGCGAACCCGCAAAGCGCCCGGCCTCCAATACAAAACGCTCAAAAAGAGCCTGCGAAAGTTCGTCTCGTTCCCAGCCTAGTTCCGGATGCCACTGTACGCCCAGCACGAATCGATCGCTGCGCGGATCCTCGACGGCTTCGACCAAACCATCCGCGGCCCAGGCAGTAGCGACTAGTTCCCTTCCCAATGTTTCAATCGCCTGGTGGTGATGACTATTGACCGGCGCGCTTTCCGAACCTGCCAGTTGGCCCACCATACTGTCTTCCAGCAAACGCACGCGATGCGAATGTCGATCTCGTGGCGCGCCCTGTTGGTGATTGATGGCGTTCGGATGCTGGCTCGCTATGTCTTGGATTAGGGTGCCGCCGCGAAAAACGTTCAGAATTTGAACTCCAAAGCAGATCGCAAACAGCGGCATGGCTCGCGCTTCGATTTCTGCGAGCACAAGCAAATCGGTTTCATCTTTGATCGGGTGTACGCCGCCGATTTGGGGACGTGGCTCACGTCCATAGCGCAACGGGTCGACGTCAGAATCACTGCCGGGCAGCAGAATCCCATCGAGGTCCTCGACCGCGTGCTGAATAAACTCCGCCTTTGGAATAAGTGGGATGTGAACGGGCGTACCACCTGCGCCTTCGACGGCTTCGCTGTAATACCGAGCCAGATAAAATCGCTCGGTTTCCAATTCTATGCGCATCGTGATCCCGATGCGCGGCCTGTTCTGTTGTCTCATTTGAAAATCTCTGATATTAAATCAGTTTTCCAATTTCTTTCTCATGATAACGCAAACCCAGCGGTTACTCACAATCTCATTTCCGGCGAAGTATGCCACACTTTTGGGCCGCTCGCTTGACTAATCTTTGCGCCAGTTCCTATAGTGCTCTTTCGTTAAT
>QHXE01000952.1 GCA_003222835.1 Acidobacteriota bacterium
CAACTTCGTCGTCTATCATTCGGCGATCAAGCACGGCTCGAGCGAGGGCCCTAACTGGAAAGAGAGCAACCAATACGATCCGGCGACCGGAGATTTTCTCTGGCACAACGTCCTCATGGATATCAAAAAGCGCAACCCGCAGATGAACAACGTCTACTGCGAACTCGGCAGTTTTTTCAACACGCTGTCCGTCGTCGATCCGGTTATGGCGGCGCACGGCCTGGGCAAGAACATCAAGTACTATGGCGCGGATCACACGGTCTGGGGGACTGATTGTTTGTGGTGGGGCTCGCCGCAATGGGGCATCGACGCCTTCAAGCGCTTCCAGATGCCCGATGAGATGTGTGAAAAGTTTGGTTATAAGAAGGTCACCAAAAAGGATAAGGCGATGATCTTCGGGCTGAACGCCGCGCGGCTTTACAAGGTAGATGTAAAAGCCAAACGCAAAGCCTTGCCGGCGGATGCGCTCGAAGGAATCAAGGCGGCGTATCTGGATCGCGGCGGCCTGCGCAGCAACGCTGTGTATGGTTGGGTGCGCGCCGACGACTAGATTCACCTCTGCTTTCTTCTTCTCATTCACACCGCGGCTTTAGCCCGGTGGCAGAACTGGCTAGCTCCTTGATTTCTTTAACCGTTTTAACGGTTTTGATTGACCGAATGACTGACGCTCAATAGAAAACCGTTAAAACGGTTCGAAGGTTGGACGTCGCGTTGACACCGGGCTAAAGCCCCGGTGTGAATGAGACTACAAGGCAAATCAGAGCAGTCACAAGCAAACGCAAAAGGAATGGCCTCGTACGCAAACGTGAAACTATCTCTGACCTTCATGCTGGCGTTGTGTGCCTTCGCCCCGGCGACGCGCGGGTTGATCCGACCTGGGCAACAACCCGCGCCGCAATCGGCACACTTTCATCATCTGCATCTGAACACCCCTGACCCCGCGGCTGCCATCAAGTTCTACACCAGTAAGTTCGATTGTGAGGAAGCTCGGTTTCTCGGCCATGACGCGGTGTGGGCACAGCAGTCGTGGCTGCTCTTCAATAAAGTCAAAAGCGCGCCGCCCTGGGAACTGACCTCAGCGATTTGGCATTTCGGCTGGGGCGCGGAGGATATGAAAGCCGCTTATCAAAAACAGCTTGAGATGGACACAAAGTTCTTCACTCCGCTCACCGACATCAGCAACATCCTCGGAGGCACTGGCAGCGGCAGATTCTTCTACGCCTATGTGGAAACGCCAGACCACGGTTTGATCGAGCTCAACACCTCCAGCAATCATCAGTTCGGCCATCTGCACTTGTTCAGTGAGGATCCGGTTGCGGCAGGTGAATGGTACACAAAGCATTTCGGCATCCCGCGCCGGGGTACTGGTCCGGCGTCAAAACTAATACGATCCACTAAATCACACGAAGCACCACGAAGCCACACTAAAAATGCGGGTCTTAATTCGAGTTATTCCATTTTGTTTCGTCTCATTTCGTGGATCGTCTTGCTGTACTTGATCGATGCCCTTCATTTTTCAGCAGCCTG
>QHXE01000953.1 GCA_003222835.1 Acidobacteriota bacterium
TGCTTACAGTGATCGACAAGTCAATTCCATAGTCACGAGCACGCGCCGCAGCCGTGCCGGGCTTGGGTCGATCAACCAACGCTCTTGTTCGGTGTATCCACCTTGTCCATTGCCCACAGTTTAGCAGAATCTGTATGTTGAGATAAGGTGGACTCGTGCAGAGACTAGTCTTGAATCTTTGGCTTGTGCCTTCTCAGTCAGCAAACTAAAGTTTGAACTCTAAACCTGACATGCCTGACACTCGCAAACATCGTGGCGCGCTTCCGGCGGATCGAAAGCTGTTCGCAGATAATCAGTTGCCGCTGTTGCACACTGCGATGGGCGATTTGTCATGGTTGTTGACTCGCGGCTCCACAATGAAGGCGGGCTCCAGCTAGTAGGCGATCGGCATCGTTGATTGACGTGTGGTAGGCTGATCCCGTCGAAGGGAGGAAGGCAGATGGCAGATTTAGCCGAACGTGAATGCGTGCCATGTCGCGGCGGGGTGCCGCCCATGAAGGGCGAGGAAATAGAAAAGCTATTGCAGCAACTCGAAGGCTGGCAAGTGATTGACGAACATCATTTGCAAAAGATCTATCGTTTCAAAGATTTTCGCGAAAGCCTCGAATTCGTTAACCGCGTGGGCAATTTGGCGGAACAACAGGGCCATCATCCGGACATCTGCTTTGGCTGGGGTAAAGCCGAGGTGACGATCTGGACGCATAAGATCGACGGGCTCAGCGAAAGCGATTTCGTGCTGGCGGCGAAAATCGATAAACTGTAAGTACTGACACCGTTGAAAAGGGCAACTGAGCCGAGTCAAAGTCGCATCGAAACCGGCGGTTGGCGAGAGAGCCTCAGAACTGACTCCGAAGTAATGATGAAAACATTTTCCTACCACGCGCTGATTCTGTCTCTGTTGCTCTCGGCCGCGATCTTCGCGCAACAACCAAAGCCGCAGAAGCCCGTCCAACCGGTCACGCCCGAGCCCGGTCAGGAAAAACCTGAGGTCATCAACGTCCGCCGCGTTCACTTGCCGATCACGGTGTTAGATAAAAGGGGCCAATTCGTTTCCGGACTTGCGCAGAATGACTTCCTGATTTTTGAAGACAAAGTGGCGCAGCAAATCGACTCCTTCACCAGTGAAGAAAACAATAATCTGCCGCTGTACGTCGCAGTGCTGATGGATACTTCGCCCTCAACCGCCGGCAAGCTGAAGTTCGAGCAAGAGTCGGCGATGAACTTTATTCAAACGGTCGTGCGTCCGCGAAAGGACCGCGTGCTCTTCGCCACCTTCGACGATCGGGTGACTCTCCGGCAAGACTTTACCGATAGACTCGAGTTATTGGATCGCGCAGTGTTTGCCATCAAGAAAACCGGTGAGAAAACGGCGCTCTATGACGCCGTCTGGCAATTCTGCGACGAAAAGATGCGCTCGGCGCAAGGCCGGCGGGCGCTGGTGGTAATCACGGACGGCGAAGATACGTATAGCCGCGCGGATATTAACGACGCCATCGATATAGCGCAGCGCACGGAAACAACGCTCTTCGCGATCTCGACAAAAGCAGGACTGTCCAGCGCCGTGCCGGGCGTTGAATCCGGCCAGGTAAAAGACAGAGTCGACAAAGACCTGGACAGACTTTGTGAAGAAACCGGGGGCATGGCTTTCTTCACCGGTGACATGCTGTCGCTGGAGCGGTCGTTTTCAAAAATCGCGAAAGAGCTTCGCTCGCAAGGCAACGGTCACGAGAATCTTAAGTTGAGGACCAAACGCGGATACAAAGCCGTCGCGGACAGTGTGGCGCCTAAGTAAGTCGTAAGACCAGATGATGTCTCTCGGACGATACTTTTTATTATTTTCTTTGCTGATCGTTGCGGCGATCGTGCCGGGCTTTACTAATCACAGTGTCGCGCAGAATCCCACGGAATCGCAAAACAACAGCCGGCCTCGTCGCGCCGAAGATGCACCGCAGACCGCTCCTACGCCTCCAAAGAAGGAAGAGGAGATCACACTTTCGTCAGACGACGTGGTGAAAGTGGAAACTAGCCTCACCAACATTCTTTTTACTGCTTCGGACAAGCAGAAACGATTTATCAGTACTCTCAAGCGTGAAGATGTACGCGTGCTTGAAGACGGGGTGCCGCAGCAAATTTTCACTTTTCAACCGAATAGCGATCTGCCTCTGTCACTGGCAATTCTGATCGATTGCAGTGGCTCTGAGGAACGCACCTTGCCGGAAGAAAAGGGGGCCGCGCGGACATTTCTCGAATCTGTCTTGCGTGCCGACAAAGACGAAGCCGCAATAGTTTCCTTTACTGGCGAGGTTACACTCGAGCAGGGGCTGACAGGCAATATTCCGCGCTTGCGGAGGGCGATCGATCAGGTTGAGTTTGTACCACCGTCAGGTTATATCGGCGGTGGTGTGGTGGTCGGGGGAACGCCTCCAATTTCCGGCACGCAGCAAACCCTGGCCGGTTCGACGGCGATCTGGGATGCAATCTGGGCGACATCGAACGAACTGCTTTCAGAGTCTGCGGAGCACACACGCCGAGCAATCATCCTGCTGACTGACGGCGAAGATACAATCAGTCAGGTGCGTATGCAGGAGGCAGTCAATCGCTCGGTGAAGGTCGATGCGTTGATTTACGCGATCGGCATTGGCGATCGTTATCAGTTTGGAATTAACGAAGGTGCTTTGAAGAAGATTACCGAGGCCACCGGAGGGCGCGCATATTTTCCACGCAATGAACGTGATCTGCGCGACGCCTTCGCTCAGATTCAGCGAGACCTAAGAGAGCAGTACCTGGTGGCGTATTCGCCTTCGAATAAGACTCGCGACGGGTCTTATCGTCGCATCACGATCGAAATCGTCAACCCCGAACTTCGCCAGGAAGGCTTCCGGCTGAATTACCGGCCTGGCTATTTTGCGAAGACTCCAGGATCCACGACCTCCACAAACACCAAAAAACCCTAGTTTTCATGGGTTTCTTAATCCGGCGACAAACGCTTTTAGCCTTTGCTATGCTGGGTTGGGCTTTGCTCTCAGTCTCGTAGCGCCGCCCACGATGGCGCTCATCGGTCCTCAAACATCTTCCCTCAACTGTCAAGAATCGCTAGCCCAACGCGTAAGTTGTCTCCTAATGAACGAACACCAGGAAAGTTTCCCGACAGTTCTGATCGTAAAGTTCTTGTCGAGCGGGCAGTAGGAATCTTGTCTTCAAGACTCTGTCCCTAACTCAGTGAAAAC
>QHXE01000954.1 GCA_003222835.1 Acidobacteriota bacterium
CTTTGCCCGTCGCCGTATCGACGTAGGGAAGGAATTCCACTTGGCCGGGAATATTTTTCTGGCTCAATAAGCGCCGCAGCGCCGCGGCAATCTTATCCGCGGTAGCGCCGGCCTCGGGGGCGGTTCCGTCAAAGAAAGGCACGTCTTGCCTGATTGCTCTCGCAATTTCCTGCTCGCTGAACCAGACAAAGTTCTCAAAGACCACCGGAAGATTTCTCGCGGCCTCTTCAACTTCGAAGGTCACGACTGCCTCGTTGCCTTTGATACTCATGTGATAACCGAGTTTCTTGAATAAGCCCGAGTCCATCAGTTTTTGCGCCGCTGCGTCGATCGCGTCGCGTTTCGTGGTATCGCCGACTTTGAGGCCGCTGAGATCGACGACCTGTTGAGCATTAAGGCGCTTCAGACCTACAACTTCCACACGGCGCAGCGTGACTTGTTGCTGCGCGTGGCAGTTCGCGCCCGCTATGACCAGAAACACGATTGAGATTGCGCTGCGAGCTATTTGCTCGATGTTGTAATCCCGGTTACCCATAGGTCTTCGCTGCTCATGGTTGACGGAGGCGTCGCGCGTGAAGCATCTTCTGAAGAAACGACTCAGAAGCGCAGTGCATAAGAATTTCTGGTTGTCTCCCTCTCACTTTGGGAGAGGGCCGGGGTGAGGGCCTAGCTGAGAGAAAATAGGAAACTGCTTCCTTTTGTTCTCAGGGATCCCTTGGTTGAGAAGAGAACCAAACGGTGCGATATAGCTAGACCTCTCCCCTCCCTCCCAAAGGGAGAGGGAGATTCATCTGGAGTTATCTGTCAAACTCTTCAAACATTGGTAGAGGCCACTCATGGGTGATCAGACACAGCCACGCAACAAGCAAGAGTTCATCATCGCGGAATGGCATCGTCTGGGAGGCAAGGCGATTGGCCGGAAAGAATTGCGCAGAATTCAGGAGGCTCTCCACGAAGAGTTTGGAGAGGGCGGCGTCGAAAGCCCGGCCAGAATTGCCCGCGTGCTGGCCGATGAAGGCGCCGAATTAAGACATCCCGAAGTAATCGAGTTCGATGCGAAGTGGCGCGAAGAGAAAATTGAGAAAGAGGCGTCGAAGTTCTTAGGTCTCGAGCGATTCCTGGACGCAAAGCCAGTGCGTCTCCAAGAGGCCGAATCGCTGATCAAGAAACTCGAGCAGACGCGGCAAGGCTCCGAGCGCGATGAAGACAAGGTGAATGTGCAGCGTTTGCGAGAGATTGCTATCAACGCCAGACAAGCGGCGGAATTGCTCGCTAACGATTCAACTCTCAATCAAAAACAATGTAACGAGCAGACTGAGATCGCCCAATGGCTGTCGGTGTGGCTGCAAACTCCAACCCTGTTTGACGATTGGTTGGATCTTCGTCGTCGCTCGCCAGATTTCCGCAAGAACTTCTCAACGGAAAAATCCTCGTAATTTCCGATCGCCCGATGACTACCGGAATACTACTTGCTGGCAATTTATTCAGAGAACACGAAAAACAGTTTTCAGTGCGGAGACAAGGAATACGAAACTGAGATTTAGGCTCCGCCTACTAAAGGAGGTCTTTTATGAACTGGAAAATTGGGACATTAAAACGAGCAGTACAAGCGACCTTTCTAGGTTTGTCGCTGGTATTGGGACTTGCCATGACAGCGAGTGCGCAGAATCCTTATTGGTACGACCGTAATCGCGATTCCTTGAAACGTCACCAGAAGGAAGAGCAGCGCGAGCTTAAGTATCACCAACGTATGGAGCGCGAAGAGTTTGGAAACAACAAGACTCTGAAGCGCCATCAGAAAGAAGAACAGCGCGAGTTGAAGCGCCATCAAAAACACGAGAAGCGTTACGGCGACCTACGCTAATGGAGACCGCAATAGACGGTTGATGAAGTAAATTACAAACGGTTTCCGTGTCGAGACTCAGGCGTGGATCTTGGGACCAGCACCGAGCGGATGTTTCTGCTGATACGCGTGAGCCATACGAAGCAGACTTGCTTCGCTCCAGTAAGGTCCGAGCAGTTGCATTCCAATCGGCAGGCCTTCGGATGAAAGGCCGCAAGGAACGCTGATGCCTGGCACTCCAGCGAGATTCGCGGTTACGGTGTAAACATCATTGAGGTACATCGCCAGCGGATCGTCAACTTTTTCGCCAAATCGAAACGCAGGCGTAGGAGCAGTCGGTGTCAAAACGGCATCGCACTTCTCAAATGCCTGCAAGAAATCCTGGCGGATTAACGTTCGAACTTTTTGCGCCTTGAGATAATAAGCGTCTTAGTATCCGGCCGAAAGGACATACGTGCCGAGCATGATTCGCCGCTTCACTTCCGGGCCAAACCCTTCATCGCGTGTTTTGCGATACATGTCGCGCAGCGCGGGCGCTTCTTCGGCACGAAATCCGTAGCGCACTCCGTCGTAACGCGCCAGGTTCGACGAAGCTTCGGCGGTCGCGATCATGTAGTAAACCGCAATGGCGTATTTCGCGTGGGGCAGATCGACCTCGACTATCTCTGCGCCCAGATCGCCATAGGCGTCAATCGCTGTTTCGATCGACGCGCGGACTTCGCTGTTAAGACCTTCGCCCAGAAGCGCGCGCGAAACTCCAATGCGCTG
>QHXE01000955.1 GCA_003222835.1 Acidobacteriota bacterium
CTTGCTGGCGGAAGGTCGCGTTTCTGAGGGCGAGCGCGTGGCGCGATATGCCGTCCGCGGTCTGGAGAAAGGCGATGAGCAGGCAGTCCTGGCGGAAGCGTTAACTACTCATGGAGTCGCGCACGCCCGATTGGGTGATTACCCGTCTGCGAAACGATTGCTTGAGCGTGCGATTGAAGTCGCGGAAACAACGGGCGATCCGGAAGGCGCAGGCCGCGCCAAGCTGAGCATTATCGAAGAGCTGTCTGGCCAAACGCCGGCGCCGCAGTTGGTTTCGATCTATCAATCCGCCGCCAAACTCTTGAAGCAATCTCAGGACCCACTGACCAGCAAGCGCTTGATCGCGTGCGCTCAAAAAGTGATTGAGGGGCTGAGAACTCGTGAGTTTCAAGCTTACGAAGCAAAGGATCTTTCCTGGGCTTCCTTCAAGCGAGAGATTAGGAAGGCTGAAAAGGCTTTACTCGCGCGCGCTCTTCGGGATGCTGAAGGCTCAGTGACGAAAGCTGCGCACTTGCTGGGCTTCAAACACCATCAAAGCTTGATTTCGATCATAAACATCCGGCACAAGGACCTGCTCAAGACGCGATCGCGGATCCGAAAACGCAGACGCCACATTTTCTCGCAGTCGAGAAAGACTCGAAAGACTCCGCCGAAGCTGGGTCCCGTGCGGCGCACTTCCCAGATCTCGATTCTGCAGGTCGCGGACAATGCGCAGGCGGCGAAGCTGGCGGCCGATATGTTCGCCGGCGAGAATTGGCGCGTCGAGCTTTGCCACGACGGAGACAGCGCGCTCCGAAAACTTACAGGTGAGGAGCACTACGATTTACTAGTGGTCGATAACGATCTTCCCGAATTGAATGGGTTGGAATTGATCCGCCGCGCCCGCCGGATAACCCGCCGCCGCCGCACCCCAATCATCATGCTCTCAGCCAGCGATTGCGAACGGGACGCCTGGCGCGCCGGCGTCAACGCTTTTCTCAAGAAGCCCGAACAGATCGACGAGCTGCCCACGACGGTTGCCAGACTCTTGACGGATAAATCAAATGATGGCTAGCGCACTGGGGCTGGAAAACATCGATGGCGAACCATCCAATCTTCACCGGTCGCCGAATCTGGTGCCCGAGGTGCAAAGATCACGTCGAATTCCTTCGAATCGAAGCTGCGGCTCGGTTGGCTGATGTGAGTCCAAGAACCATTCGTCGCTATATCGCCGACGGCCGCGTTTACGCCTTCAAGGTTGCGGGCGCGGGCAGATATCGCGTGTGCAGCCGCTGTCTTTTCCGGCCCGCAGCCGGCAACAAAGATAAAAAGTTGGACACAAGCTGACATTACTGGACATTTGGTCAATGAATCGCAAACGCAATCACTGCTTCAGCGTTGCGAGGCATCCACCACACCGACTCAATTGTATTCGCCCTCGGCTGGTCCACGACCGCAAAGAAGACGTTGGCGCTGCCACCGCCCCTCATTCCTTTCAATGTTAGTTGGGCCCACGCCTCAAGCAGATTGCCCGTATAAGACAAAGACATCCCGCCCCAGTGATGACGATGGCGTTCCGGGGCTGGAATCAGACTCTTGGTGTCCACGAAACGCATCTCAGCCGGCCGCAAGTGAATAACGTCACCCGCGATCGCTGCTCCCTCAATGGTATAAAAAGTCGGCGTCAGATCCATATCGTGAGCGCTGCGGCAATTGAGCACGATTTCGCTGCTTGCCGCAATCTGATGTTTGGAAACGGTGAGTCCCAGGACCTGGATATTGGACCGTTTGCTACTGAGATTGTGCGCTCACGAGGTGAAGGTCTGAGTTTGTCGTCATCTGACCACAGCCGGCCTGAGAGTGTGAGCATAACGTATACCGGTGCCACGGGCAGTCTA
>QHXE01000956.1 GCA_003222835.1 Acidobacteriota bacterium
CTCGGCGTTCAGGATTGGCGAATACGCTCGACTGCTCCAAATTATAGCGCACACGCTTGAGCAGGTCGCCGGCCTTGACGTTTCCACAAGTGCATCACGTCCTTGAAGCCGTCTTGATGCAACGACCCGGGTATTGCCGACGTCATGCCTTTTTGCTGTCTATCACATAAATAGCTGCAACCTTCCTCTACGGCCTGCATCAGCGGTGCGCAGTAATGCGATCGCCAGAAAGGTCCATCTGCAATTCCGCGACGGTTCCTTGAGGAGACAAACTGAATTGCACAAAGGTCGATCGCTGTTCTGCATGCAGCGGGTTTTGCCACCGCGCCCAAAACGTGTCGTGGTGCCAGTGCGTCAAGACAGCAATCTCTCCGCCGCCATATTGCAGCCGCAAGTTATCTCCCTCGAGCCACACTTTAACATCCAGTCCGAGCTTGTCGCGATAAGCTCCGGCATATCCCGAAAGGGCGAGTGTTGGTGTCGTGCCTTTGAGTTGCGAGGCTTCAAACTTTCGCGTTGCTTCGATCGATTGTTGCAGGCTTCGCGTCCACGACTCGTGATACTCTGCGCTGTAATCCCGCGTTGGAATCCCGAGATAATAGTCCATGATTCGTGACGCGATGGCATTATTTAGCGCCGGGCCGGCCTTCCATGAATTAATCAGCACCACCACGCCTAAGCCCGAATCGGGCAGCAGCACCAGGAACGCAGTCTGGCCATCGCCAGTGCCGGAATGCCAAAGCATGCGATTACCGCGATAGTCAAAAACCTGCCAACCCAAGCCGTAAGCCGCAAAATACTTTATTTGTCGAGCCAGGCGAAATGCCGCGTTTGTCGGTATCACGATCTGCGGCGAATGCATCTCGTTCATTGCCGCGGAGCTCAGAATCCGTTTGCCCTGAAACGTTCCATCGCCGAGTTGAAAGATCATCCATGTCGCAAGGTCGGCCGCGCTGGATTGGACTGCTCCAGCCGGCGCCGTCGTCTCGCGCGGCGTTCCTTCGCGTGGTGTCACGCGCTGAACGCCGTTAACGAGAGCATGGCCGGAAGCGATATTCCCCATTGCCGGCGCCAGGGCGAAGACCGCCGTTGTTCGCTTCATGCCGAGCGGCACAATGATTCGTTGTGTGATGAGGTCCTCCCAGGTTGTGCCGGCCGCTCTGGCGGCAGCTTCACCAGCAATCGTAACGCCGATGTTCGAGTAAACCGATTGGGTGCGAAAGGGAGCCGCAATTTCCATGTTCTTAATCAGGCCAAGGAGTTGGGAACGATTCACATTTGTGAAGTACCAGGCGCTGTTCGTCGCACGGACACCGGTGCGATGGCACAAGAGATCCCGCATCGTAATGTTGGCGGTCAGGTAGGGATCGGGAAACTCTATTGTCGGTATGTATCGTTTTACCGGATCGTCCCAAGACATTTTCTTTTCGTCCACCAACGAAGCAATTGCCGCTACAGTGAACGATTTTGTTAACGACGCGGCATCAAAGATCGTGTTCTCATCAATTGTTTCCGGTTTGCCCAACTCTCGCACGCCATATCCCTTGACGACGAGGACTTTGCCATCTTTCAC
>QHXE01000897.1 GCA_003222835.1 Acidobacteriota bacterium
TGCGAATCAAAGTTTTGCTCTTCAAAAAACGCGACGCGCGCGCTGCCGGCTTCAGCCAGGCGCTTGTATTCGCCACCGCGGATTCGCGCCGCAGTTTTTGCGGCCTTCATTCCCGCGCGCGCCAGCAGCGGGATGTTCTGATGCTTGACGTGATAGAACTGCTCGATGGCTCTGACGACAGCGTTAAAGTCGTCACCGCGTGCCGATCCGATCGAAACGGATGAACCGAACAGCAGTACGCAAGCAATCGGGATGATTACGAGTTTCGGTTTCATG
>QHXE01000898.1 GCA_003222835.1 Acidobacteriota bacterium
ATTATGTTTAGTTGGGGAAGACCTTGCGTCTTTCGCTGCGCGAGATTGAGCTTGGCGCTGACCAGGCGCAGCGCTAGCAGTACTTGTTCCTTCTCCGCGAGTTCTTGTGGCGTCAGTGTCGACTGTCGAATCGTTGGGCTCGGAGTCCTATTCTGAGCTGCGAGGTTACGCGCCGGTTCGCGATGACGCTTTTGAATGTTCGTAGGCGTCGGATCTTTAACGACGGCAAGCTGCGGCGGGTTTTCGTTTGGCGCGAACTGCGGCTGAGGCGCGTTGCTCTTTTGATCAGTCTGCGAATCATGCTTTGCTTCGACTGCTGGGACGGTGCGGGGTCGATTAAAATTGACCCAAAGTCCCAAAGCGATAGCGATTAAACCTATGGCTGCGGCAATCGCGAGCTTTGTAAAGAGGGGCGAAATACCTCTTAGTCTAACGTCGTTGGGAATCTCTAATGGCCGCGGTTGATAACGCAGGGTGCCGAGAATCTCTTCGAGGTTTTGCACTTCAGGATCCGGCTCGCCGGAACGATCCCATAGATAGTTGTCTTTCATGATTTGCTCTTTTCTGTTTAGATCAACCACCAGCTACCGCGGGCGGTCCTGACGCGATGCCAATTCTTTCTCGCAAGAGTTTCATTCCGCGATGCAGATTGACTCGAACGGATGCCGGCGTCAGTCCGGTTCGCGTCGCGATCTCCGGCCCGGTCATGCCTTCGACGAATCTCAACACCAGTGTCTCGCGATACGCGTCCGGCAGTTGACGAATCAAATCCAAAATTTCCTTGGCGGTCCTGTTTGGTGGTCGAGCGAGCGCCATCTGCTCCGTTACTTCAACGGTTTCGCGTGAGCTACGGTAGAAATCCATCGCTCGGTTGCGCGCAATCATCGCGATCCATGGAGCAAACGCTTTCGGATCGCGCAAGGTGTGCAGTTTCTTGAGCGCATGCAGGAAGATATCCTGGACCAGATCGTCAACCTCATCACGAGGCACTCGCGCCAGGAGAATTCCATGCACCAGCGGCGCATACATCTCATACAAACGTGCGAACCGATCCCGGTCACCATCGAGCACGGCCTTTACTAGTGCTACCTCAACCGGCTGCTCTTCAATCTTCGGCGCGCTGAAGGGTCGA
>QHXE01000899.1 GCA_003222835.1 Acidobacteriota bacterium
CATCGAAAATGACATTTCCGCTGCTAAAAACATACCATAGCCGGTTTGTAAATCCCAATATTGTCATTTGGAGGTGGTACTTATGGCGCAAAACTCATGTACCGAAAGCGCAAAACTTACGTCTAATCTTCATCGAAAAACACTTCTGGCCTATTAGGCCCGCCGACGAAATTTACAACGGTAAGCAGCTCACGGCTTGCGCGGCCTACGGAAAGGCGTGCCTTGCTCTCCCTGGGAAACCGCTCTGACCTGGCGGGCCAGATCGACAGGGGCGGCCTCGACCGGCAGGGACCGACCTTCCCATTTGGCCTGTCAGTGTTTTTCTGACAGAAAAGTACTATGTACCATCTAACTGAGGCTGAGCTTGCCTGTTTTCTTCTTCCATACGCCTAAAACCAGCATTTCTCTCCTCGCCAGAAGGCTTTGTTTCGGCTGACGCATCTCATGAGGCGAGAGCTTCAATGCGACGAGATGAACATCTCCAGGCAGTGTACAAGAGCCTCTCGAGCCGTTTTATCAAAAGCTCAAACGTAGTTATATGGAACACAGTACTTTTCCATCAGAAAAATACTGACAGGCCATCTGGTGTCACTAGTCGGAGCTCCATGGAGGTCCAGGCGGCATGTCACGAGCGGCTGGCCTGGCCGCCGCTCTGCCGCCCGCGCTACTCGAGGGTGAGGATGATGCGCTCGTGGACGGTGCCGCTTTCCAGCTGGCGGTGGGCCTCGGCGGCCTGCTGCATGGGCATGGATTGGTGCGCGCGCAGGCGGAGCCGGCCATCGGCCAGCAGGGCGATCGTCTCATCCAG
>QHXE01000122.1 GCA_003222835.1 Acidobacteriota bacterium
GCAAAGAACAACTACTTGCGAAAATCTCAAGACTAGCGATACTGCACAGCATGAAGACCGAAGATCACGCGCAAGACGCGCGTGCCGCGATTAAGAAACGCTGCGGCGCCTACCTGCCACACTGGACCCGAGACCGCGCGCCCGAATATTGGCGCGGTAAACCAGATTGGGGAACGGATTTCATCACGGATACCCATTCATTCCCATGGATGCCCGTTGATATCTCAAATAGTAGCTTTCCGTTCTGAGAGATGATGGAAATGGTTCCCACGGACTCCGACTTAGTGATAATGTGAAGGACGATTATGAATATCAAAGTCATCGTTGAGCCGGGCGAAGATGGGTATTTCGTCGCGCATGTCCCTTCGCTTAAAAGCTGTTGGTCTCAGGGCAAGACCAAAGAAGAAGCGCTTCAGAACATCCGCGAAGCAATCGATCTCTACCTCGAACCCGAACCAAATGAACTCGCCGGAGATCAGGAACTCGTTGAGTTGGTCGTGTGAAACTCCCGCTGCTTTCAGGTAAACAAGTCTCAATGACCCTGACGCGACTGGGCTTTGTCGAAGTGCATCGTAAGGGTAGCCATGTGAAGATGAAGCACGCCGATGGACGGATAATAGTCTTTCCATTTCATGATGAGGTTGATCGCTACACGCTGAAGGGCGCGCTTCGCGACGCCGATGTCGATATTAAGAAATTTCTAGAGGCGGTTCGGTGAGGACTACGAAGGCGGAAAGCGGCTTGATGATCAAACAACTTCTATTGATTGCTTCGCTGCTGGCGTTTTCTTCACTCTCAACTCGTGCCCAATCACCCGAATTCAGCGAGCCCTGGAAGAATCCGAAGATCGCGCTGGCGATTGATCCGTACGAAGGAAACGAAATCGATTGGGATAAACTCGTAACCGACAGTCGAATCGTCGCAATTATTCACCGCGCGACGATTGGGGATCGAGCAGATCGGAAGTACGCGGAGCGCCGGGATGAGGCGAAGAAGCGCGGCTACAAATGGGGAGCTTATCATTTTGGCAAGCCTGGAGATCCAATCAAACAAGCTGATTTCTTTTTGGATACGGTAAAGCCCACGCCTGATGATTTGATCGCGCTCGATCTCGAAAGCACTGATGGGTCGAAGCACATGAGCTTTGACGATGCGCGCGCTTTCATAAAACGTATAAAGGAACAGACTGGACGCTATCCGCTCATATACGGCAACAACGAAGTCACCAGAGCAATCTCAGAACAATACGGCGCGGATGACGTGTTTGCGAAGACGCGTTTATGGTATGCGCGTTTCAAGAGAAACGTGACAGATTTTCCACAAGGGACATGGAAGACTTATGCGCTCTGGCAGTTTTCCAGCGAACAGAATTGCAATTCGGCAAATCGGCCCGCGTGTCTCTACACAGTTCCCGGCACGGAATACGACATGGATGTCGACGTCTATAACGGAACGATTGAAGAATTGAAAAGCAAATGGCCGTTTGATCCGCGCCAGCCGTCAGCCTCTCGAACTCGACACCTAAGCCGCCACAACTCAATTATCGCCACCCTTAGACTTTTGGCCCTCGAAAACTAATTTCATAGACTAAAGCCGGGATAGCTCAAAGTGCGATCATAATCAATAAGAAAGAGCCATTCGATTAAGGCTGGCTACCACGCCCACGCATAGGCTTCGGTCCTCGGATCCGTCCCGGCATTCAAGACGCCGGTTTTTAGATCGACTACGATCGCCGCCAACGATCCGTCGGACCATGGACCAGTGGCCCGCAGCTTGTGGCCACGCGACAGCAATTGTTTTCGCACCGATTCAGGCACGCGCGACTCGACTGAAAGATCGCCTGGATACATCGTGTGTGGAAACGGTGAAGCAGGGAAGGCGCGCGTCAGCCACTTGGGCGCTTCGATCGCCTGCTGCACGTTCATGCCGAACTCGATCATGTTGAGGAGCGTCTGCATGGTCAGCAGGACTTGCTGATCGGCGCCGGGGGTGCCGAGCACCATGTGAGGTTGGCCGTCTTTCAGCACCAGCGTACTTTGCAGCGTGCTGCGCGGCCGTTTGCCGGGCGCCAGCGAATTCGCTTCGCCGGGTTCGAGAGTGTAATAGTCGCCACGGCAGTTGAAGATAAACCCCAGGTTTCCCATCACCACGCCGGTGCCAAAGGCGCTGTGCAAACTCGGTGTGAAAGTGATCATGTTGCGCGAACCATCAACGACCGCGATATAGCTCGTGTCGCCATCATGATCGCCATCACCGGCCGTCGTGACTTTCAGCGGACGATCGAGAGGCGTCGTGTTGCTGGTGAATTTCTCAGCCGTGCCGGGACGAAACGCCAGCGAGGCTGTGCTTTGATCGATCAGCTTGCGTCGTTCGGCGGCGTACTCTTTCGAAAGCAAGCCCGCATATGGAATCTTGATGAAATCCATGTCGCCGAGATACTTTTCGCGATCCGCGAAAGCCAGCTTGATCGCTTCAACGCTGGTGTGAATGTAGTCGGCGCTGTTGTGGCCCATCCTCTTCAGGTCATAGCCCTCGAGAATTCTCAGCGCGAATAGTTCCGCCGGCCCCTGGCTCGCCGAGGGGTTCTTGTAGATTTGATAGCCGCGATAATCGATCGAGACAGGTTCTTCGACCTTCGCCGTGTAGTTGGCAAAGTCTTCATAGCGAAACAATCCGCCATTCTCTTCCGAAAACTTCGCCATCTCGCGCGCGATATCGCCTTTGTAAAAACGATCCCGCGCGGCTTTCAGCGCGGCGTGGCGTCCCTTGCCCGCATTTTGCTTCTCGGCTTCGACTAATCGCTTCAGCGTTCGCGCCAAATCCGGATTGCGAAAGATCTCGCCGGCTTGAGGCGCGTGATTGTTGGGCAGATAAACTTTCGTACTGGTCGGATACTTGCGAAGTTTTTGCGAGGTTGCGAGAGCGCGAGCGAGTGAATCGCCAACCGGAAATCCGTTTGCTCCCAAGTCGATCGCTTCCGAAAGCACCTGCGCAAGACTCATCGTGCCCCAGCGATCGAGCAGGATGTACCACGCATCGACACAACCCGGCACAGTGCCCGACAAAAGCGAATCATTTATGGGCAGCTTGCCGCCGTTATGCTCTTTGTACCATTCGATCGTCGCGAGGTGTGGCGCTGTGCCTTCGGCGTTGATCGAATACACCTTCTTTGTCTTCGCGTCGTAAACCAACAGCACCGCATCGCTGCCGACACCATTCATCGCGGCATCGACGATTCCCAGCACGGCTTGTCCCGCGACGATTGCGTCGAAAGCGTTGCCACCTTTTTCCAGAATGCGTTCGGCAGCGCGGGTCGCTTCGGCTTTCATCGACGCCACTGCAAAATGCTGTCCGCGTACGATTGGACGCATGGTCCTGTTCGCCGCTGCCTCTGACTCGCCTTCTTGTCCCATAGTCGCTCCTGCAAGCGAACACATTAACGCTCCAACGAGCGCGATTTGAATAAATGGTCGCATGGAAACCTCCTTAACCTTGTGCATCTTCTACTCCCAGACAATCGCGACTAACGCGCTCCAGAGTCCGAAAATCCTCTCCCTCTGGGAGGGTTGAGTGAGGGCTTAGTGAGCACAGCACGCTTTTTCTTTTTATCGCTACGCTTCGCGCCCTCACCCTAGCCCTCTCCCAAAGGGAGAGGAAAAATTTTCCCTAATCGAATTCACGCAAAGGTTCGGCTTGCTCTGCTCCGATCCGGCCAGCTTCGATCTTCGCGACCGAATAATTTTCGCCGCGAATTGGTTCGCCCGAGATCCGACGCAGCATAGCTATCTGGCCAACGTGAGTGAGGGCGTCGGCAATCGGTCCTTGAAACAGTCGCTCGCACGACGCGTGAAGCTGGTCGTCCGAAGCAAGGTACTCATCGAAAAGCTTCAGCGACGCGTGAAATCGCGCGACCTCTTCTGGCCACGTTCGTGCTGGTGAATTCTGCCAGGTCTCCGTGCCTTTCGCGATCGATAATGCCCAATCGAGCAGGTCCCCGACGTGCGCCAAAATCTGCGCGGGCGTGCGCGTCATTTCCGAAGCGCGGAACGACGCGAACGAATCCGACGCACCGCGTACAGCTTTCGCGCCGCGATAGGCGAGCGTGGCGATCGTGTGTCGAAGCATTTCGCGTTTTGGATCCGGATTCTGCATTTTCATACGTTCGATGAATCGATCCTATCTGCCAAGCACCACGTCTATGCCGGAGAGGACCAAGCCAAGTTGACTTCGGGACAATCTGCCCACGCGCTCTGAAAGCAGCATCTTATCCAACGCAACAACTTGTGAGACGTTGGCAACCGAATCCTTTGCCAAACCCGTCGAGCGCGCTGGCAACAAAACGTTGCCAGGAGCATTGGACCACTTCATGTTGCTTGTGAGAGGAACGCAAACAACAGTAGCTATTCGGCTCCGGTTCAGGGAATCTCCCTGGACTACTACGACCGGCCTCCGAAGGCCCGGCCCGGATCCCGTCGGCTTCGGCAAATCGGCCCACCAAATATCTGCCTGGCTAATCACCATTCGACTTTTTCGAGCACGCGACGAGCAGCAGCAGATGTAAATTCGTCTCTCCCCACGCCGACGTCGGCGCACACCTTGTCCATAGCCTCTGTAACATGATCGGGCGCGTGACGAGCTACGTACTCAGCAAGTGCGTTACTGAACAATTCACTGCGGGACTTTTTCATCCGATGTGCCAGACGTTCAGCCTTTCGAAATACGTCGTCAGGAATTGATACCGCTGTTTTCATACCGCTAGTATAACCAGCCGAAGAAACCTGTTCAATACGCATCCTCACCTCGCCACATCACCGGCAGCGTCTGCAAGATGATTTTCAAATCCAGCAGCAGCGACCAATTTTCGATGTAGTACAGATCCATGCGCACCATCTCGTCAAAAGCCAAACGGTTGCGCCCTGAAACTTGCCACAGCCCGGTGATGCCTGGTTTCATGTCGAGCCGCTTGCGATGCCACAGCTCGTAGCTTTCGACTTCGTACGGAATCGGCGGACGTGGGCCGACGATGCTCATGTCGCCGCGCAAGACATTGAAAAGCTGCGGCAACTCGTCAAGGCTCGTCCTTCGCAAGACGCGCCCCAGCCGCGTTACTCGCTGGTCCGCGCGCAGCTTGTACGCCGGCCGCTGGCCGTCTCCCTGATTCGAATCGGGTTGGCCTTTAATGTACTTTCTTTGAAACTCGCGGTGCTCGCTGTCATCGACACCGGCGTGCATCGTGCGAAATTTGTAGAAGAGGAAAACGCGGCCATCCATGCCGACGCGCTCCTGCTTATAAAAAACCACACCACGCGAATCCAGCTTTATCAGCAAAGCAATCAGCAGCCACAGCGGCGCCAGGATCAGGAGCGCCAGCGTCGCGATGATCAGATCGGCTGCGCGTTTGACGATGCGAGCCGCGCTCGAAAGCGGCGAGCGAAACAGCGTGACCATGGGCAGCGAGCCGACTTGATCGATCTCGGTCTTGCTCGGCAAACAATTCAAAAGCGTCGGCGCAATGCGAAATTCCACGCCGCGCCGGCGACCAGTTTGAATCATTACATCGAACAGCGCCTCACCCGGCACGCTCGGATCCGAGATGATCACCTCGTTCGCTCCGGATTCACGGATTGCCTCGGGCAAACTCTTCAAATTACCGATCACCGGCACGCCTTCGAAGTACGAAGGCGCTCCCGAGTCGAATTGCCCGTTCTCGACCAGGCCGATAACCCGATAGCCAAGTTCAGGGCGCGCTCGCATCTCGCGGATGCACTGCAACGCTTCCGTGCCACGCCCGACAATCAGCGTGGGAATCAGATTGACGCCGCGACGCCGCATCACAATCTGTCCCGTCCGCAAGATCATGCGCACGGCGCCTATGCTCACCAGCGCCAGGAGGAAATCAAAGAGGAAGATGCCACGCGAATACGAGAAAGTGCGATAGGTAATTCCTCCGCGATACATAAACGCAGCCGCCACGATCAACAGGGAGCCAATCGCCGTGGCTTTAAAAACGCGCGCCATGTCATCGACTAATGAAAACTCGCCGCGCAAGCGATAGAGATCGTAGTAACGAAGGAGGAGCAATCTGATTGGAATCACCAGCGGAAGTAGCGCAGCATAGGGCGCGAATTCGCTGACCCAGGTAAGATTTCCTTGCGCAGTGCGACGAAACATGGCTTCGTGATTACGTAGATAGAAAGCAGTGGCAAAAGAAAGAGTCGCCAGTGCAAGGTCGGTGAATGCCAACAGCGTCTTAACCAAAGGCACGACCCAGCGCGGCGCGCGCGCCGGCACGCGGACTGTGCGTGGCTCGGTAATGAACTCGGCGGCGCGTTCCGCATTCATCTTTGCGTTCCCCTCTGAGAAAACCTCGGCGTCCTCTGCGTTAAAGAGTACCCACGATCAAATCCACGATCTCGCGCCGAACGTGGCTGGCACGTCGCGGATTCAGACCCGTTTTCTTTGCTATCGACAATGATTCAATCTCATCGCGCGAACTAATACGAAACAGACGCCCTTCACGGGTCAACTGCTCATCGACTGCGGCCCACTTGCCGGCGTAGATGCTCGCGGCGGGAACCCCCAGAGCGGCGGCCTCGCGATTCATCGTACCACCGGCGCTGATAACCAAATCAGCCGCCCCGATCAAGCTAGCGCCATCCAGAGCTTCGGGCGGCATGATCACGTTTGAAAACTTGCGACTTTCATATTCGGCGCGCTGCGCGTCAGAGCGCGGCAGCAGAATGATCTTCACATTCGGGCGAGAACTCAAATGGGTCAGTAATTCGTCAAACAATTCATTCTCGAAACGGTGATATAAAGCCTCTCGCGCCGGCGGACGCGCTACGATCAGCACATCTTCGCTGGCGACACCGAGTTTGCTCAATACTTCAGCGAATCCTGGATCGCGAGTGAAGTCAGCGAGGTAAACGTCTTCCTTCATCCCGTCATATCGTCTGACTTTTCGCGTCGAGGCTCCGTACTTTCGCAGCTCTACCGCCGGAAATGCGCGCGGCACGATTACTCGCGATGCGAGACGAAACGCCAGATGATTCGCCGGCTGATGCTCGTAATCCATCAATGTCACGGTCTTGATTCCCAGCGTCGCGGCTGCGGAAATCTGCGCGTAGGAGTTATGACTGACTGCGAGATCGAATCCGCGATCGCGCGCCCACTTGCGCAAAGCCGCCGCTCGTCCGATCAAGTTTCCGGCTTTGGCCGTCAGTCTGCCACCACCGTGGCCGCCGATCACGTGTGTCATCATTCCTGCTTTGGTCGCGAGTTCGACGGTCTGCGCAAAGTCGCGAGCCGTGATCTCGACTTGATGAGTCCGCGCGACGAACTCCGGTATCAACGCGCGAAAAAATGGCACGTGCGGCGAGTTAGCGAGATCGATCCAAATGCGCATCGTGTCAGAACCGCGAGCGGTAGCGACCGGATCATAATGATAACGGAGCAGAAAACCTATCCCGGTTTTAATCAGAAGCGCGTGGCAAGATCCGGTCGCTACCGCTCGCGGTTCTGACACTGGCTTCGAGTAATCGCGACAATCCATACATCGTCCACGCTTGCGACCACCGCATGTATGGAATTCGATTCATGTGAAAGCGCCAACGTTGATAGTAAAAGTAGCCGTGCGGGTCGCGCAGATTCTCGATCGCCCAATTGGCTATCTGTTCTGCCAGAATCATCGTGCTCGGAATACGGCCGCGCAAATCTACTAAGGTAACGATTGCAGCCGACGCGGAATG
>QHXE01000900.1 GCA_003222835.1 Acidobacteriota bacterium
CAAAGCGACCCCTTGCTTGCAAATTTCAAACTAACCCTGGCCTTCAACGGCGTCGGCACCACGGGCAACACTGACTGGACCAGCCTCCCCACCGCCGGCGTTGCGAATGACGACTTGACCAGCAACGTTCAGAACTACCAAAAGTACTTCCACTGGATCAGTCACACCTACGATCACCCAAACAGTCTTAACGGTTTGCATAAGTCCGATCCTGGTGGTGACCCCGACACTCCACAAGTAGATTCGATCGACCTGGAGATCCTTACAAACCAGTATGTAGCCACAGGCGCGGGCCAGAACCTGGACCCAGATCCCCGTGACACCGTCAGCCCTCTCCATCTAACCGACTTCAACCCGGCGAACCTCGTTACTCCGGGCGTCACGGGTCTGAACGATACTTTGGTCCCCACTTATCTGGTTCAAGATGGCATCCGCTACGTGGTGACCGACACCTCGGTCATCGGACAGGCCAATAACGGTCCAAATCCGTCGCCGAATGTAGGCATCGTGAACGGTTATGCCCCCAGCCTTTACGAAGTACCGCGACATCCCAACGATATCTTCTTCAACGCAGTTAACTGGGCGGACGATCAAGCGGAGTTTTCCTGCATCTACAACAATCCCGTACAGCTACCCTACAGCACCTTCACTGCACCACAGATTCTCGATTACGTCAGCTCAGGCTTCCTCACAAACATGTTAATGGGAGACATGGATCCCCAGATGTTCCATCAGAACAACCTGCACAACTATGACGGGCAGGGACACTCGCTGCTCAGTGATGCCTATGATCAGACCTTCACTAAATACGAACGGCTCTACAAACTGCCGGTGGTCAGCCCAACGCTCGATCAGTTGGGGCAGAACATGCAAAATCGCAACGCCTACAACCTGTCGACCGCGACGGCCAGCCTCACGGGCCTTTCCGGGTCGAATTTGACGATCAGCATCACTGTGCCGGCGACGGCCAGCGTTCCGAGCGCGATCATCCCGATTACCGGCCTGAACAGCGTCGGAACGGAAACCTACGGAGGACAACACATCTCCCACGTACAGGTGAGCAGGGGCCAAACGATAATATTGCCCGTGCTTTAGCCAGGTAGAAAGGATAACCGTGAGCCGGATATTCGAGGCCTTGAGCGTTGCGCAGGACCCAGGGGTGGACAAGCTAGAATCTTTGTCGCCCGCGCGGGGGGAGCCGACGGATGGCTCCTCCGAACTCTTGCCGACGGTGGTCGTTCCCTCAAACGCTGATCTGTTCGACAGGCTGAAAAACCATACCGCCCGGCTTCCTGACGCTATCAACTTGTCACATAAGAAGATCAGAAATTACTTGATCCTTGCTTTCTTTGTGACGGGGCTGGTGCTGCTGGGAACGAACCATGCATTCCACCCGCATGGAAGTGCATTTGCCAACAGCCAGTCGATCTACGGGGTGGCCTTTGAAGGCACAGTTCGCCCGGCTAGTGAGATCCGGATCACTGCGGAGTCAACCGGCACGGTGTCCAACATTTGGGTCAAGGTGGGCGATACGGTGCAAAAGGGTCAGCAGCTTCTGGGTATGGATGATCGCGAAGCGCAATTGACCGTGAAACAGGCGAGCGTTGAGCTTGGGGCGGCCGAGGCAA
>QHXE01000901.1 GCA_003222835.1 Acidobacteriota bacterium
GGCAGCGCCTGAGGTCTGGTTAAGGTAATCATGACCAGCGCCGCCAGGGTGATCGCTTGAGCGGGCGACATGAGTTGCAAGAACGCGCGCAAATCATGCCGGCTCGACTTCTCCGCGCGAGCCGCGGTCACCCATTCCAGCAAGTGCCGTCGCGAGATCAGCACGCGGTGCAAAGTGCGCGCGATCGCGTCGAGCATTAGCCACGCTTGATGCGCTAGAAAAACCACCACCAACGCGAACTGCGCTGTATTTGTCTCGATGTCGCCCCAGACGGTCCAGAAGTGGCTGGTCCAGGGAACGCCACGTGGATGAATCAGCAAGCCGGTTGTTACATGCGCGTAAACCGGAAATGCCAGCGTGATGACTGCGAACAGCGTCCACCAGATCGGATTGCCGGGGAGAATGGTCCAAGCGACAATTAGCAACAGAATCATCGCCGGCGCCAGCAGGCTGCGCCGCAGATTGTCGAGGATCTGCCAGCGAGAGATTGCCGAAATACGATTGCGCTGTTTGTTTCCCTTACCGTCAACCACGTAACGGCGCAACCATCCAGCGATCTGCCAATCGCCGCGCGTCCAACGATGCTGGCGCATGGCGTAGGTGTCGTAGTGCGCGGGATAGTCATCGAGAAGTTCGATGTCGCTGACCAGGGCGGCGCGCGCGAAGATCGATTCAAACAGATCGTGGCTCAGCAAGGTCTGTTCGGGAACGCGTCCGTTAAGGGCCCTCTCAAAAGCATCAACTTCGTACAGACCCTTGCCCGTGTAAATGCCTTCCCCGAAAAGATCCTGGTAAACGTCCGAAGCGGCAGTCGTGTAGGGATCGATTCCGGTATTGCCTGAGAAGATGCGGGCAAACGAAGATCGCGAAGCGCTTTCGAGCGAGATGCTTACGCGCGGCTGCAAAATCGAATAGCCGCCTACGACTCTTTGCGTCTCTCGATCGAAGCGCGGTTGATTGAGCGGGTGAATCGCCGCGCCGATCAAACGCCGGGCTGCATCTCGCGGTAACTGCGTGTCGGCATCCAGCGTGATCACATAACGAATCTGTGAAAGCAGCTCGGCGCTGGCCGTGGCCACAACAAAACTCGTCACTGAGTGCGCAGGCGTCCCGCCTGCCTCTTTCTCACCATCACGGCTCTCGAGAACCAACTTATTAAACTCGCGCAGCTTGCCCCGTTTGCGTTCCCAACCGATCCATTTGCCTTCGGTCTCGCACCACTTGCGCGGCCGGTGAAAAAGATGAAACCGCACCGGCGCGCCGCCGCTGTATCGCCGGTTGAGTTCCTCTATACCGTCCTTTGCGCGTTCGAGAATCTCTCGATCGCTCGGCATCGATTCCGACTGTGCATCGACGAAATCGCCGAGCAACGCAAAGTGCATATGCTCGTCTTGGTTTGCGAGATAAGTAATTTCGAGCCGGTCGAGCAGCGCCGCGACCGTTGACTGGTCGTTAAAAATCACCGGCACGACCACCATTGTGCGCGCTTCCAGAGGAATGCATTTCGAGAGCTCGATATTTGGCAGTAATCGCGGTTCGAAAACGTGCGTCACGTCCCAGTTGAGCACGCTCAGCGCCAGCTCGCTCGCGGGAATCAACATCAACAGTGCCGCGATCGCTGAGATGATAAAGCCGGCGCCGGCTTGCAGAAGGGCAACAACTGTGACGCCGACAATCAGCGCGGTCACTGCTGTGAAGGTTCCCAGGTAAGCAAGAGCCGGGTGGCGTTCGACGGCGCGAAGAATTTGTTCGCTGAGGCGCGGACGGTATCCGACTTCGCTTTCCAGCCGCAACAATCCTTCGCCGACCAGAGAGTAACCAACATGTGCGCGTGAAGTGTCTTCGCTTTGATCGTGTGCTTCCTGGGCCATCCGAAGCGCGATGCTGGCGATTTCAGGTTCGCTCTTCTTGGTTCGCTTGCTGATGCGCTCGATCACATGCCGGTAACGATCGCGCGTAGCAAAGTCCATGTTTGAATAGACGCCGGCCGGATCCTTAGCCAGCTCGGGATCGATCAAACTGACAGTCTCGAAAAAGTCTTTCCAGTCCAGAGTCGACAACAGCCGCATGCTGGTGATGATGTTGCCCACCGTTACCTGTGCCGCGGCCTGTCGGTGGTGTTCTTCATGAACGATGTTTTCAATCGAAAGACCCCGCCGTTCGAGTTGCTTGTCCAACCACTCGAACACGGTCATCACCGCGGGATCCTGCTCGCGCAAGCGTTGGGTAAGCTGCACGACGAAAGCGCGGCCAACCGATCGGCGCTTGCCAACGCGTGAAGTAAACAAAGGCAACAGCTCGTTCGGTTGGCGCTGGGCGAGTTCGAGCAATTTGTCGGCCAGCCGGTCTGCCTCATCTCGCTCGCCTCGCGATGAAACAATCCGGGTCGCGAGCCGGCGCAGATTTTCGACCAGCGCGAGGCGCAAATTGATCGGCACCGCCCACAACTCGCCAATCGAAAGCGGCGAAACTTTCTGATAAGCATTGATGAAGCGCCGCAGAGTTTCAGTATCGAGATGGCTGTCAGTGTGAGCGATCAGCGCAAAGGAAAAGGCATAAATACGCGGATAGTTCTTGAATGGACCATCGGCGAGTTTCGGCAGCTCGTGGTAGTAACTCTTCGGCAAATCCTCGCGAATCTCGCG
>QHXE01000902.1 GCA_003222835.1 Acidobacteriota bacterium
AAGGCGGTTAGGAAATAGACTAGGGCCGCGGACTCTTCAGAAGTTTGCAGTTCCGAACCCGCGGACTCGTTTTTCGAACCGGTATTTTTGGACCGGATTCATCATAAGCCGCTCTTGGCACGCCGTAGCCTTGGCGAAGGCGGCTATGATGCGTCAGAAATCTGTCTTCTGTTGATTCATTCACTCCCGCTCATTCACCGCCTGCCTCGGCGGTCGGATCATCTACCCGGCGGCT
Organism: Acidobacteriota bacterium; assembly: GCA_003222835.1. The sequence goes on from QHXE01000902.1 coordinate 236, forward strand.
TCCCAGCACGCCGTGTTCTCTGACCACTGTCCGCTGACTTGTGACCTCTGAGATCTAACTCGATCGTAAGCCGCTTATGATGCATCAGAAATCTGTCTTACTTCAGACATCTGACCGCTGACTTCTGATTTTCGCCGCCTTGCCGCTGACCAGGTTTTGCGCTTCCTCGTCAATCGCGCGCCAATATAATGGCCGTCTTCGAACGACCAGATTATGCAATTGGGGAAAAGGAACGCACTCTTGGCAATCGCAGTGGCGGCCTGATTGCCGGGGCTTTGGACATTACTCAGGCCATCATCTTGTTTGGAAAAAGGGTTCCGCTCGTAATTGCCGCAGGCTTGCTGGGGAAGGGCGCTTTGCATGATGGCGGCGCCGGCACTTACGCGCTCGGACTTTTCCTCCACTTCTTCATCGCCATGTCGGTGGCGACGATTTACTACGCAGCCAGCCGCCGGCTGAGATTCTTAATAGAACACCCGTTGGTGTGCGGCTTGTTTTATGGCGCCGCGGTCGACCAGATAATGACTCTCATCGTGTTACCGTTGTCCGCGCTTCACGCAGCGGGTCCGTACAAGCTTCACGACTTGCTCCTAGGGATCATTGTCCACAGCGTCGTAATCGGTCTGCCCATCTCTTTCAGCGTTCGACGGTTCGCGAGATAGTCTTTGGTCTCGCTCGCTCCATTGTATCTCGGCTGCTCCCAGCTCCGCCCTCCAAGCTGCCCGCTCCCAGCTCCCATCTCCACCTTCGGACGAGCCCGAACCGCCGTGCAAGTCTGGACAGTTGAAGAAGGATTTGGGATTGGAAGTGAGTTCCGCCAGACACGCTGCGCGGCTAGAAATTTCCGAGGTCATGAAGTTCTTTTTCGTTGGTTCAAATAGGTCCAGGCCCGAATGGAACTACTCAAGATCGACGGACACCCTTGCCAGTCCGAGGCGCTGTCGCGCGGGATCAGGCAAGCGTGCCGTTGATACGTTACCGATTAACTTTTCCCGGCGAGGACTCCCTCGACCTTGCTCTTCACGAAACCACCCGCTTGCTGGGTAATCCCGCTCGTGTTTACGGTTCCACCGGTAAGGAAGGGTTCCAGTTGGCTGGCGATCGGCGCCGGCAATTTCGTTTTCAGGAAATCAAACACCACGAGCACCGCCTTCTGGGCGTTCTCCTGGGTGATCCCTGTTCTCTTTACAATCAGGTTTATTACTTGTTCGTTCATGGTGAACTCTCGGCCAGCGCATGATGAACTGCGCACCGGATATTACCAAGAACAGCCCGCTTCTTGCAGTCCGGCCCCGGACCTCACCAGCTCAACACCTCAACTCTCTTCCATTTTACCCCTGTAACTTTGTATCAGATCCTTTCCGGTTCCGCCCTCCGGTCTCGTTTTTTTTAATTCCTACTTCCTACTTTTTACTTTCTTTCGGTCATCGCGCCCATCCTCCTCGCGGGGTCTCATCCTAACAGCCACAGACCTGTCCCCGACGAGACGAGTTGTTGGTGTGCTGGACGCAGAGCATATTGGCAAAGTTTATGAAGGATTCTGTCGTCAGAGGACGCCTGCTACAGCTTCTCTATGAACGTCGAAGCGAAGGTTCTATTCCGTTCGGCCGTGGTGAGCAGGCGGTCCCGCCGCCAGGAGGTATAAGTCGGCGTGACTGGCTGCGGGCCGTGGCCCAGCTTTCAGAGTATCGCCTGATCGACTGGACCCCTCTTGAAGATCAGAGCGGGATGGGCCTGCTGGCCGGCGTTGCTAAGATAAACGACTTTGGAATCAAAGTGCTCGAAGCTGGCGCCGCGCCCCCAATCCGGATCTCTATTGATGAGAGCCGACGAACCACCATTCTCCCGCAGCAACAAGCACCGATCGCAACGAGCATTCCG
>QHXE01000123.1 GCA_003222835.1 Acidobacteriota bacterium
GGCGCCGGGCAAGACCACTCTCGCCTCGGTAAGCACATGTTCGACTTTGTCTCTCAGTGCGGTCTTCGGCATTTCATTTTCACTTCCTTTCTCGGATTTATTCCGTACGTCTTTGTCCCAGTGCCGGCGTTTGCCAATTAATTCAATACCGTACCAAAGCAACAGTGCGAGAAGAGCAACTGAAGCCGCCAGAAACACGGCCCAACTTCCGCCCATGAATCGTCCCAGCATCACATAGAGGTCGATCCCCAAAGCAGCAATGAAGGGAAGCAAAGCGATATCCATGACCGTGGTAGTGAATTCATGAAGATCTTGACAGTCCTCACCCTTATAGACGATTCGATGATAGGCGCCAGGCGCCATGATTAAGGCAATAGCACCGAGCAAGATCACCAGCGCGACTAACTGCAAATACTGAGAAGACAGAGGCAGAAACTCAAACTGTTTCTCAAGCACCGCCCGGTATTGAAATCCCAAAAGAATCTGCGCACCCAAAATTAACATGCGGCTTTCATCGAGCGCGTTCTTAATTTTGTCTTTGAGTTTCGTCATTGTTTGCTCTTCACCCGCACAGTTTCGGCGATTGATGTTTGGCGAGTTCTGTGCCAAGTAGCCCGTTCGGCGCGAAGTTTGCTGACTTCAAATCGCGACCTTGTTTCTAAACGGACGGCATGTATGCGAAACAGTTGAGGACAAGACTGTTCTGTTAACGTACGAGGTTTTGTTCACTAGAGGATCGCAAGTAGGGGCTGCGCGATCGCATTCGTTCACTAGAGTTGGTTCGTAAGGCCAGACGGTAATTCACACAGCAGTGGCGATCGAGGACCTCATTAAAAACCGTGACATCCGCGGAAAGTGTGGGAGTAGGGTTCATGTATGGCAACTAACGCTGAAAAGGACCACGCAAAGAATCCGATAAAGCGTTTCTTGAAGATCATAGGACCGGGCTTTATCGCGGGCGCGTCCGATGACGATCCTTCCGGAATAGGAACCTATGCCATCGCCGGCGCCTCGTTAGGCTACGCCACTCTCTGGACGGCCATCGCTTGCGTGCCCATGATGATCGCAGTCCAGTTTACCTGTGCAAAGATCGCGATGGTGAGTGGGCGGGGACTCGCAGGAGTTATACGAAAATATTATCCGCGCTGGATACTTTATCTCGCGATAGGCGGATTAGTTATTGCCAATACCATTAACGCCGGTGCTGATATCGGCGCCGTAGCGGCGGCCATCAATATGTTTGTGCCGATCCCGATACCGGCAATGATCCTGCCGATCTCCGTAATCATTGTTGCGTTCCAAATTCTTGGGTCGTATCGTTTGATCGAGCGCATCTTCAAATGGTTAACGCTCGCTCTTTTGGCCTACATCGCGACCGCGTTCTACGCGCATCCCAACGTCGGCGAGGCGCTGAGTGCCAGCTTCATTCCCAGATTTAGTTTCGACGCGAGGTCGTTAGCCACAATCACCGCAATTTTTGGCACCAGCATTTCGCCATTCTTATTCTTCTGGCAAGCGACAGAAGAAGTGGAGGAGGAAAAGGAAGCGGGACGGAAAACCGTTACCGCTCGCGAAGGTGCGAGTAAGAAGTCCCTCAGATATCGCGTGACCGACGTGACGATTGGAATGGTTTTCTCGTGCCTGGTCATGTACTTCATCATTTTCACCACGGCCGCCACCTTGTTCCAAGCCGGGAAGACCGACATCAAATCAGCCACGGACGCCGCCGAAGCTCTGCGGCCGCTGGCGGGAAATGGCGCCAGAATTCTTTTGGGCTTGGGTCTAATCGGCGCCGGATTTCTGGCGATCCCGATTCTTACCAGCTCGATTGCCGATGCCGTCTCTGAAGCGATGGCCTGGAAAACGGGTCTCAGCGAAAAGCTTTGGCAGGCGGGAAAGTTTTACGCCGTCATTGTGATCTCAACTCTCGTAGCTATGCAGATGAATCTGCTGGGAATCAATCCAATCTCGGCCCTGTTTTGGGCCGCGGTTATCAACGGTTTCGTGGCGCCACCGCTCCTGGTCATCATAATGTTGGCCGGTAATCAAAAGAAAATTATGGGCAAATGGGTTAATGGGCTTGTGACGAATGTCATCGGATGGGCCACGGCGTTGGTGATGGCGGCGGCGGCAATTGCACTCGTGTTGACTTGGGGAAAAGTCTGACGATCTGCTTAAGAAGCAAGGCAGTGGGTAAGCACTCCATCCCGGTCTTTAAGTGGCACGAGCGTCCCGCCCGTGAATCACACGCAAGATGCGCGGGCCACATTCACACTGCATCACTACCGAGCCTTTACCTCGCATTGCCCTTGGGAAACATTACGCGATCCGGGGCGGCTTTTAGCTCCGCGAGCAGCTTCTTGATAAGACGTGTCTTGACACGGCCGGCTTCCCGCGGGTGCACCAGATAGCGAACGATGGCGTCCAGCCACGTATTTGAATTAACCCGAAACAGCACTGATGGGTGCTCGCGCACTTCAAGTTGATCGACGGGTGTCTGCGCGAGAATCTCGCGATAGACGCTGATCTGTTTCATCATCCGTTCGCCGACTTCTTCAGCGGCGATCCGCTGCATGGTCTCGGCAACAAATTCCAAGTCACTCTCGTAAGCGACGTTGAATTTAATCTCGTTCCAGATATAAGGGAAGACGGGCCAACTATAGTTGTAGACTGTCGTACTGAGAACTTTCGAATTCGGAAATTTAATGATGCGGCCGGTCGGGTGATCGGTAGAAAGAATGTCTCCGCCGCCAAATTCCCACAGCGTAGTATCGAGATAACTCACATCAATTACATCTCCGGTGGCGTCGCTAATCTTAATGCGATCGCCGACCCGGTAGGGCGCTCGCACCAGAATATAAATCCAACCAAGAAAACTCGTGACCGGAGTTTGCACTGCCAATCCCATAATCAGTGATAACAGTCCAACCGAGACGATCGCCGTATACCAATTCTGGAAAAGGATCGAAATAACCGCCAACACGAGCAAGAGTGACAGCACCAGTCTAGCAACGCGTCGCAATGTGTATCGCGAAACGGCGCTGTCGATCCGGCCGATTAAGTACACGCCCACGACCTTGGCCAGCGCGAGCAAAAGCACAATCGCCATTGCGCTCTTATCAAATTTAACCAGGTAAGAAATGAATGCGTCTGGAAATCTGTACGCGAAGCCGAAGACTCCGAATTGAAGAAAGAAATAGAAGACTACCAGGCCCAGCACCACAATCGCATGCGTGCCGAGCAATAATTTGTCCTTGGTCTTCGCTTTGGGTTGCTCTGTCGTCTTGACAGTGCTCGTCTGTTTGAGCGCTTGCTTAACATCTTCCTGCTCTTTGACCTGTTCGACTTCGGTGCGCAGTTCGTTTGCCATCCCTACAGATTCCCTCGCGCGGAGGCAGGTCTTATTTCGCTGAAGCCCCGCAAATCTCGTTTTTATTGAAGAGGCATTCTGCATGCCATAGCGTTTGTAGCGCATGAAGAAACACGACAAACTAATCGACAAGTTGCGGCAGTGCCGCACGCGATTCGAGCGCCGTTGGAACTAGCAGGCGGCGAACTTTCAAAGCACGGGCGCATGACGCAAATGTCGGCGATTGCAACAGCAAGACACAAAAGCAGAGCGTTGATGAAAAAGGCTCGGTATTGGATTGAGCCTCTCGCGAGAATGGGGTACGCAGCGAAAGGCATTGTGTACCTAATGATTGGCGCCATGTCGGGACTGTTCGCCCTCGGAAAACGTAGCGAGCCGGCAGACTTCAGCGCCGTTCTACTGCAGATATTTCGAGAACCGTTCGGCGAAGTTCTGCTGGCGGCGCTAACGATTGGTCTCTTTGGCTATGGTTTGTGGTGTCTGATCCAGGCGATTATGGATACGGAGAATAAGGGCGCGACAATTTTCGGAGTAGTCACCCGAATTTTTTATGCTGGCGTAGGTCTCGTATATTGGGCTGTTGGTTGGTCCGCGGTGCAACTCCTCAACAGAACCTCTTCAGTTAGACAGGGCGACCGGCCCGAGCAAGAGTGGACCGCGCGCGTTTTCGCATTCGCGCCAATTACTCGGTGGCTTGCGATCATCGTAGGTTTTGGTTTTCTCGGATTTTGTGTCTACGAGATTCGCAGGCTGTATCTCGAAGGCTTTGAAATTCTCAGACCTGAAGGAAGAAAAGAAGTGATCGATGATTTGGCGATGCGCATCGGTCAAATCGGAATTACGGCGCGGGCAGTTGTCTTCGCGATAATCGGCTTCTTTCTTATTTGGAGCGGGATTACTTTTGATCCTACCAAGGTGCGGGGCATAAGCGGAGCCCTGCGGGCGGTCCAACAAGAACCGCACGGTACATGGTTACTGATCGCGACTGCGTTCGGTTTAATCGCGTACGGCGTTTATATGATTCTCTTAGCGTGGCGACGGCGAATTAATCCGGCGTGACGGCTCTGAATCCCACCGAGTAGTCAAGGGTTCCAACTCGCTAGTCGCGGACTAATCGCCAAGATCGCGAATCCATTTAGCGACAGTTTCGACCCAGGTGGGATCCGAATTAAGCGACGGAATCAAGTCTAGTTCTTCGCCACCGGCTCGGATGAAGGTTTCACGGCCGCGAATGCCGATCTCTTCAAGGGTTTCCAGACAGTCGGCGACGAACGAAGGGCATGAGACCGCGACCCTTTTTATCCCGCGCCGGGCCAAATCCCGCAACACATCTTCGGTGTTGGGTCCAATCCACTGAGCGCGACCCAGGCGCGATTGAAATGAAACTGTGTACGCGTCATCGTTCAAATTCGATCGCCGCGCCATGGACTTTGCGGTGAAGAAGCACTGAGCACGATAACAGTGCCGATTCCTTTCATTGAGTTGTTCGCAGCAATCAACCGCGCGTAGACAGTGCTTCGGATTCAGTTTTGTAAGATGTCGCTCCGGTAGGCTGTGAAAGCTAAACACGACGTGTTCAGCGGGATGCTTCTCAAGATGTTCGATAACTTTAGACGCAAATGAATCGATGAACTCTGGACGATCGAAAAACGGCGAAAGAAACCTGATGCGCTCAGCGCAACCAAGCTCCGCAGCGCTTCGTCTTGTTTCGACTACCGCTGTTTCAAAACTCGATTCAGCGTATTGCGGATAGAGCGGCAGCACGATAATCCGCGCGACGTTTTGAGAACATAGTGTCGCGAGCGATGCAGCGATTGACGGATTCCCATAACGCATTGCGTACTCGACAGCGTATTGGTTATCGTCACTCTCGAGCCGCGCAGCGACCCGTTCCGCCAACTCCCGCGTATGTACGAGGAGTGGTGACCCTTCGGGTAACTGAATTTTTTGATAAGCTCTCGCCGAATGTTCTTTGCGACGAGGCACGATCATGACGTTCACTGAAAACCAGCGCAGCGGCTTTGGCAAATCGATTACGTAACCATCCATCAAAAACTCGCGTAGATAGCGACCGACGGCTTCCGAAGTCGGAGCGTCTGGTGTGCCGAGATTGATGAGAAGTACGCCTATTCGATTCATCACTTGAAGAGGCTGTGTTAAAGCTCGTGGATACCATCGGCTTCAGACGCATGGTTATCAACTTCAATCTAACCAGTCACGAACTCCTTTGTATGCCACCGGCTTCAGCCGCGTGGAGTTTCAGCTTTAGCCTACTTTGCCCGAAAACAGAGTTGCAGGCTGAAATTGAAAACTCCATGCGGTAGAAGCCGATGGTATCTGTGACTGCCTTTCCGCGATCCAATTAGGTTCAAGTTGAACTTCCACGCGGCTAAAGCCGGTGGTGTCTATGTGTCTGAGACAGTCTCTGAACAATCGGTCGAAACTCAGATCGCCGCTACGGGGAATTTCCAAGCTTCAGGGCGAATTCCTTCGCAACATACGCGGTGCGCTCAAGAATCTTCGCCAGACCAATCTGCCCAAGATAATTTCCTACCAGTGCAATGTTCGATGGCGGCGCCGGCAACACCGTCAGGATGCGTTCAAGCTCGATCGAGTAGTGAGGCAGAGCGTTGGGCCAGCGAGTAATCCGAAGATCCAAAACTTCATCGTGCTTTCCGTAAAACTTTTCTCGTTCGGATGCGATCAGTTGCGCCAACTCATCATCGCCCAAGTTCACGACATCAGGATCTAGCGCACCGCCGAAAATCCATGTCTCAGAGTGGGCCGGACCGCGCCCGTCGAATATGCAATCGTTGAAGAGCACACCCCGCGACCGAAAACCCTGATCGCGTGGAAACAAACAACCAAAGCCCTTCAGCCTCGCGGCTTCGGCCGGGTAAAAGCATGTCACCGTAGCGAGCGAAAGCATTTCGACTCCGCGCAAGGCTTGGCTAAGTTCCGGCGTTACGCCCGCGAGAAATTCCGCCGCACTTCGAGCCGACAGACAAACTATGGCAGCTTCGTTTGGTTCGAGGCGCGCTTCATAATTGAAAATGAATTCGACGCCGGCATTCTCGAGATAGACGCAAAGACCGTCGATAAGTTGTTGCATCCCGTTCGGTGGCGCAACCGTCCCGCGAACCTTCCCTCGCGCAGGTCGGTTTGTCTTCAAATGATCGGGCAATGCCGCGCGGCCAAATATCAAACTTGCGCTGAGCCGTTTCGGATCGCCCGCATAAATTCCGCCCAGCGCGGGCGACAGCAGATAATTAGTCGCGCCGCTACCTATTACTCTCTTCCCCCACGCAGTAATTGTTTCGAATTGCCGAGGATGAAAACTTATCGCGTGGGTCGCCAGCCGAAAAGCCAGCATCGTCATATCAGAGGCCGTCAGCGACAACTGTCTCGGTCGTCCGCGGAAGATGAAGCGCTTCCGGCCATCGCGACGCGTTGGCGACAGAGGCACGCCAATGTCCGCGCAGGTCGCCTCGAGTCGCGCGGAATTGAGAAGACCATTCGCTGCGGTTTCGACCAATCCGTGAGACGTTCGAATCGTGCGAATGAGGCCGCCGGCGCGATCTGTCTTTTCAAACATTCGAACTTTGAAACCATGTTTCGTCAGGAAGTAAGCCGTCGCCAGGCCCGAGAATCCAGCGCCGACGACGTTGATAGTTTGCATGGTAAGACCTTTATTCGGATCTCGGATCAGCCTAAGGGTCCCAACTCATCGGAAGCATTCGATTCTTAACCGCAACGCGGTTGAGCCCT
>QHXE01000903.1 GCA_003222835.1 Acidobacteriota bacterium
TCCAACCCGCTTTCTTATCCGCCCGATTGGGGTGATGCTCTTCGCTGTCATTGTGGTAAATCAACCGTGCGTTCCGGCGCTTGGTGATATTTCCCGGCACTGAAAATCGGTTATCGCCGACCGTCGCAGCGTCCTCAGGAACCGAGACGCTGACCGAAGTTTGACCGTTCAGCCTTTCCGCGATACGTAGCTGTCGCCCACGGCCCGATTGCGCCGCGCACGGCCGCGCGCAAGTTGTTACCAATAGTAGGACGAGCAATGGATTCGCTAAGTGTTTCTTCGCCATCATACGCTCCTTTTTTTGCCTGAGCGGACGATAGACGCCTGATGGCTGGTTGTGGCTCTGAACATGACGGTTATTGAACTGTCACAGCATTTGTGAGAGCATCGCTGGTCACCATTTCAACTCAAAGGTATGGCTACTATCGCACCTTCGATATCGGATCGAGTTTCCCGCAAAGCGAGTCTATTCACTGAATCCGTCATTCGCGAGATGACGCGCGAGGCGATGAAGTACAGCGCGGTCAATCTCTCGCAGGGTTTTCCGGACTTCGCTGCGCCTGAGGACATCAAGCGGGTGGCGATGCAGGCGATCGCCGACGACGTGAATCAGTATGCGATTACCTGGGGCGCGAAGGACTTTCGCGAAGCTATTGCGCGGAAGACGAAATGGTATCTCGGATTTGAAATCGATCCGGAAACTGAAATCACGGTCACGTGCGGCTCAACCGAAGGAATGATCGCCGCCATGATGGCGACTGTCGATCCGGGCGAAGAGGTAATCGTCTTCGAGCCTTTCTACGAGAACTATGCGCCAGACGCAATTCTTTCCGACGCCCGCCCACGTTACGTGCCTTTGCGGGCGGCGGATTGGAGTTTCGACGCGTCGGAGCTGCGCGCCGCGTTCAATCCAAAAACCAAAGCGATCATCATCTGCAATCCCAACAACCCGACGGGCAAAGTTTTCACGCGCGGCGAGATGGAATTTATCGCCGGGCTATGCCAGGAATTCGACTCGCTCTGCTTCACCGACGAGATTTACGAACACATCCTTTATCCGCGCGTCAATTCAATGTCGAAGACCTATTCGGTCACCGGTTGGCGTGTCGGTTACTGTATCGCAAGCCCTGAAATAACAAGCGCTATTCGCAAAGTGCACGACTTCTTGACCGTGGGCGCAGCCGCGCCACTGCAGTCCGCGGGCGCGTACGCTTTATCGTTGCCGCCCACTTACTACGATCAATTGCAAGCTGACTATCGCGCACGCCGCGATCTGATTCTGCCCGAACTAGAAAAAGCAGGTTTTGGAACCTTTTCGCCCGACGGCGCCTATTACATCATGACCGATATCAGCGGATTCGGCTTCAAAGACGATGTTGAATTCACGCGCCATCTGATTCGCGAAGTCGGCGTCGCCTGCGTTCCCGGCTCGAGCTTCTACAGCGATCCGGCGCTGGGTTCGCAGCAAGTTCGTTTCTGTCTCTGCAAGAAAGACGAAACGTTGATGCTGGCGGCGGAGCGTCTGAAGTGTCTCAGACCTTGACGGTCTTAACCCTCATCGAAAGGACGACCTTGCGATCAATCAAATTAATCAGTAGTGCTGCGATTTTGATTGTCGCCGCGCAGTCTGCGTTGGCGCAATCTGCGTCATGGCAAAGGATTGTGCCCGCTGGAGAGTCGTTCACGGTCATGATGCCGACACAAGCAGTTGAATCGTCCCGTCTCATCCCGCTCGGCGATAAGGGTTTTATTCATGAGCGAGTTTTTTATTCACTGAGCGCCGGCAAGCGTTTCATGGTTGCCTCTTTCGTGAAGACAACGGCCGACAGAGTGCCCGATTTATCGAACTTCAATAGTTTTGCGTCGGCGATTGACAAGAGTCTTAGAGGCCGCGAACCGCAAGCGATTCTTTCGTTTGATCACGACTTGGCATCTGCCTCGGGTCAAGCGAAACAGTATCGCCTCGCGTTAGGCGAATATCCGGGAGTCGTTCGCCTGCTGGAAACTGATAAAGCATTTTATGCTTTGGTTGTTGTCGGAGCTGATGAAAACAATTCCGATACGCAGAAGTTTTTCTCTTCACTTGTCGCGGGGGAACCAAATGCCGTCAATGAAGAGAGTAATGTCATCGTGGATTCACCAGCGAATGCCGCTGAACTTGAGCGGGTGCGTTCAGCCATGCAGCCCGAACCCTGGCCACGAAGCGGTAGTCCTATCATGGGCGGAGTTCTCAATGGGAAAGCCGTGACTCTTGTCGTCCCAAAATATCCAAGAGAGGCCAGGAAAGCTCATGAGTCTGGCCAAGTGACGGTTCAGGTTCTGATCGATGAACAAGGATTCGTGATCTGGGCCAAAGCCACTGAGGGATCTGAGAATCTTCGCGAGGTGGCGGTTGAAGCTGCGCGCCGGTCTCGTTTTACTCCGACGCGACTCATGGGGCAGCCGATCAAAGTTAACGGCGTAATTATTTACAACTTTGTGGCTCAGTAATCTGAATGCGAGCAAACACCATGAACGCTTTTCGGTATATCTGCTGTCTGGTTCTATTTTCATTTACAGGAATAATGGCGCAACAAGTCGCCGATCCTAATTTTGACGCCAAGGTTACGAAGCCGGCTTACACGAAGAACGGCCCGAAGGTGCTGTTCGATGAAGCGCACAATAACTTTCACACCGCGAGTGGGCGTTACAAACCTTTTGCTGATTTGATCACGAACGACGGCTATCAAGTCACGCCCAATACGCAGAAGTTTTCGGCGCAGACGCTGAAAGGCTTCGACCTTCTGGTGATCTCAAATGCACTGGGCGCCCCCAGAATGAACCAACCCGAAGCCAGCCATCCGGCTTTTACTGACGCCGAATGCGATGCAATGCGCGATTGGGTGAAAGGTGGCGGTGCTTTGCTCTTGATCGCCGACCATGCGCCCATGGGCGCTGCGAACCAGATTCTTGCGCAGCGTTTTGGCGTGGACATGAGGAGCGCTTTCACCGCTGACAGTGTTAATTACGACAAGGAGAGCGGGAATCACGGTTTTCTTGTTTATTCACGTGACAACGGCCTGTTGATGGACCATCCGATCACAAAAGGCCGTGACGCGAGCGAACGAATCAATCGCGTAATGACTTTTACGGGCCAGTCAATCAAAGGTCCCGCGGGAAGCACAGTCCTGCTCAAACTTGCCGACACCGCGAAGGACACACCACCGCCTTCACAAGCTGACATCCAGGCGGCCATCGAAAAAGCTCGCCAAGGTGGGCAGACGCAGTTACCGCCGCCGAAAGGCATGAATCTTCCGCCGGGCGCCACGACGGTACGGGTTCAGGTTCCTGAGAATGCGGCAATCTCAGCAGCCGGCCGAGCCCAGGGAATCGCATTCAACTTTGGCAAGGGTCGGGCTGTGGTCTTCGGTGAAGCCGCGATGCTCTCTGCCCAAGTGACTGGGCCTAACGGCATGAAGTTCGGCATGAATCGTCCCGGCATCGACAATAGACAGTTGGCGCTGAACATCATGCACTGGCTGTCTGGCTTGCTGAAATAAACGGGTGTTGAGAGTTCAACCTTCAGGTTGGATTCCCTGAGAGGAAGCGACCTAAAGCTTGAACGCTCAACACCTGTCTCAATGTCCGTTCTTGACCTAACCTCGCAATGCGTCCTAGCATAGCCTTAGATCACCCCCCGAAATTGAGTACGCCCCGACGATCCCAACGCCGAAGAGGAGGTCTGTTGTCATGTCTGACGAACCAAGTGCAAAATGCGCGCACGGGGCCTGTGATTGTGCGGCTGAGAAAGACAGCAAGTACTGTAGCGAGTATTGCCGGGAGGCCGAGAAATCACACGTGATGGAAATAGGTTGCGGCTGCGAGCATGATGGATGTCGTTAACCTCGTGTTGATAACCGGGAGCAATCCGTCGACGTAATCGGATCTCCCTGTGTCTGTCCGCGTGTTTACCAACGATGCTTGACACGCTTTTCGGCGTGCGCCTATAGTTTGACTGTTCATTTCAAAAAGACCATGACACGCAAGTATTATTGTTATTGGTGCGCCTGTATGGGGGCTTCTCCCTACGGAGGAGCGACCGGGCGAACCTTGAGTGCGTGTGAACTTATGATTTAGCCAACACGCCAGACAGGTTAATCAAGCCGGTCGCGACCTTCAGGAGTCGCGGCCGGTTTAGTTTTTGGGCCAACATGATCGCCGAACCTAAAGTAAAGAACGCTTTTCAAGCTGAGCGTTTCACTCACTTTCACGATCTGGAATCGCAGATTGGCAATACTCCATTGCTGCGCTTGCGTCGTGTTGCACAGGAGCTTCCTGCCGGTGTCGAGATCTTCGTTAAAGCTGAGCACATGAATCCCGGAGGATCAGTTAAAGACCGCGCTGCTCTGGCAATGATTCTCGAGGGAGAGCGTACCGGCCGCCTCTATCCCGGCAAAGTCATTCTGGACGCGACGAGTGGAAATACCGGAATCGCTTATGCGATGCTGGGCGCCGCGCGCGGATATGCGGTGACGCTTT
>QHXE01000124.1 GCA_003222835.1 Acidobacteriota bacterium
CCTACGACCAGTGGGGAACTGATTGTCCAAAGTACTTGCGGGGGATGTTTGCTTTTGCGATTTGGGATGAACGCACGAAATCGCTTTTCCTGGCGCGCGATCGCGTGGGAAAGAAACCGCTGTTGTACGCGGAGTTCGGCGGACAATTGATTTTCGGTTCCGAGTTCAATGCTTTGCTACAACATCCCGACGTTAGTCGCGAAGTCGATTACGAAGCCATTCATTATTACTTGTCATTCCTTTGCGTTCCTGCTCCGCTCACCGCTTACCGGGCGATTAGAAAACTGGAACCGGGCCATTCGCTGCTCTGGCGAAATGGCGAAGTTAAGATTGAGCGATATTGGCAACTCGACTTTTCGAAGAAGCTAAAAATCAGCGAACAGGAAGCCGGCGAGCGCGCCGTCGATTTGCTGCGCGAGGCCGTCCGCATCCGTTTGATGTCCGAAGTACCGCTGGGCGCTTTTCTTTCCGGCGGCATCGATTCCAGCGCTGTGGTGGCGTTGATGGCCCAGGAATCTTCCGAGCGAGTAAAGACTTTCTCGATAGGTTTTGAGGAGCAGGATTTCAGCGAGCTGCATCACGCGCGACGGCTGGCAGAACACGTGGGCGCCGATCATCACGAGTTCATCGTGCGGCCTGACGCGATGGAGGTTCTGCCGACGCTGGTCGAACATTATGGTGAGCCGTTCGCGGACTCGTCGGCGATTCCAAGTTACTACGTTTCGCGCGAAACGCGGCGTTACGTAACGGTCGCGCTGAACGGTGACGGCGGCGATGAATGCTTTGCCGGTTATCAGCGTTATGCGGGAATGAACTTGGCCCAGATGTATGCAAATCTTCCCGGCGCTATTCGTGACGGAGTAATCGCCAAAGTCGTCGGGGCGGTTCCGGGATTCGAGGCGCGACAGAATCCGCTGCGTAAGGCGAAGCGTTTTGTCGCGGCCGCATCGCTGCCTCCCGCTGAGCGTTATCTGCGCTGGATAAGCGCATTCACGGACGAAGCCAAGCAGCGCCTATACTCGAATGATCTTGCGGCCGAGACTGCGAACTTCCGCACGATCGGAATTATCGAACCGTGGTTTGCGAAAGCGAATGGCGCGGGCATTGTCGACGCCTCGCTCTTAACTGATACGATGACTTATCTGCCCAACGATCTATTGGTGAAGATGGACATCGCCAGCATGACGGTCTCTTTGGAAGCGCGTTCGCCGTTTCTCGATCATCACTTAATGGAATTCGCGGCCAGCCTGCCGGAGAAACTAAAACTGCGCCGGCTAACGACGAAGTATCTGCTCAAGCGCGTGCTGAAGAAACTTGTGCCTGAAGAAAACTTGACGCGCAGCAAGATGGGATTCGGAGTTCCGATAAACCACTGGTTCCGCGGCGCGATGCAGCCGTTTCTGCGCGAGACCTTGCTCTCCGATAAAGCGTTTGCGCGCGGTTTGTTCAAGCCAGAGTCGGTCCGGCGGATAATCGATGAGCATGTCGAAGGGCGAGACGCTCATGAGCACAGGCTCTGGTCACTCCTAATGCTCGAATTGTGGTTCCAGCGGTTTATTGATTAGATTGGGTCTTTGGTCTTTGTTCAGATAAGTATCGCCGCTTGCGTCGCATCTCAAAGACCAAAGACCAAAGACCAAAGACCCCAAGACCCAAGACCAATTTTCGGAGGTAATTGAGTGAAAGGCGTCGTTCTTGCAGGAGGTTTGGGCTCGCGCCTCAGGCCGTTAACAGCGGTCACAAACAAACATCTGCTCCCGGTTTTCAACCAGCCGATGATCTACTACCCGATCCAGACGCTGGTTAATGCCGGCATCACCGACATCATGATCGTCACCGGCGGCAATTCTGCGGGCGACTTTCTGAAGCTGCTGGGAAACGGAAAAGCATTTGGATTAAAACATCTCAACTATACTTATCAGGAAGGCGAGGGCGGCATCGCGGCCGCCTTGTCGTTGGTCGAACACTTCGCCGGCGATGACGCGATTTGCGTCGTATTGGGTGACAATATCATTGAGGGAAACATTCGACCTGCCGCGGACTCGTATCGCGAACAGGGCAGCGGCGCCAAGATTCTTTTGAAGCGCGTACCGGACCCACAACGCTTCGGCGTACCTGAGCTTAACGGGAAACATGTCTTGCGAATCGAAGAGAAACCTGCGCAACCAAAATCCGACTACGCCGTAATTGGAATCTACATGTACGACGCGCACGTATTTGAGATCATTCGCGCCCTAAAACCCTCAGGCCGCGGCGAACTGGAAATCACGGACGTGAACAATGCCTACATCGAACGCGGAGAGATGACCTGGGACGAACTCGCAGGCTGGTGGAGCGACGCGGGCACGTTTGAAAGCTTGCTCTACGCGTCCAATCTCGTCGCCGAGACGGGCGCGAATAAACTGGAGACGGAACATGCCGCAGAAGCCGGCGCCAATGGCTGAAACTTTTCAGCCCGGCGAAATCCAGGACGTGGTCGTCCGCGATTTACGTAGGTTCAACGACCGGCGCGGCTGGCTCTGCGAGCTATTTCGCAATGACGAAGTCGCTTCCGACTTCCTTCCTGCCATGGCCTACATCTCTTCGACTAACGCCGGCGTTACCCGCGGGCCGCACGAGCACGTTGACCAGGCCGATCTTTTCTGCTTTATCGGCCCTTCCAATTTCAAGCTTCGCATGTGGGACAATCGGCCAGACTCGCCAACGTTCGGAAAGGTTATGACCCTCGTGGTGGGCGCCGATAATCCGAAGGCCGTCATCGTTCCCAAAGGCGTCGTGCATGCTTATCGGAATGTCGGCGAGATTGACGGCATCGTGATCAATTGCCCCAACCGGCTCTACGCGGGCCAGGGACGGCGGGAACCGGTGGACGAGATTCGCCACGAAGACGATTCCGGCACCATATTTCGAATGGACGACTGATTCATTGACAATTTTCGATTGCCGATTGCCGATTGATGTTCGCAAATGGCTTGCGTCTTCCCCCCATCGTTCAGAATCCGTTGAATCAATTTTCGCTCGGAACATCCAAAAGAAATCGGCAATTGGCAATCGAAAATCGGCAATGACAAAGGTTCTCCGCATCATCGCTCGCCTCAATGTCGGTGGACCCGCGCGTCATGTGGTTTGGCTCTCGCAAGGATTAAAAGGCGCCGGCTACGAGACTCTGCTCGTGGCGGGCGTCGTGCCGCCGGGCGAAGATGACATGAGCTATATCGCCGCGGAAGCCGGCGTCACGCCCTGCGTTGTGCCGCAGATGAGCCGCGAAGTCTCACCAAAAGATGCGCTCACCATCTGGAAACTCTTTCGCTTGATGCTGCGCGAACAACCCGCCATCGTGCACACCCACACGGCCAAAGCGGGCACCGTTGGCCGAGTCGCTGGATTGATCTATCGCTGGCTGACGCCCTCCGCCTTGCTTGGAAAACCTCGCGCGTGTCGCTTCGTCCATACTTATCATGGGCACGTTTTTCACAGCTACTACAGCCCGCGGAAGACGCGGCTGTTTCTGGCCATCGAGAAATGTCTGGCGCGCCTGGTAACCGATCGGATCGTCGTGGTAAGCCATCAGCAGCTTCGGGAGATAAACGACAACTTTCGCGTCGGAACTCCGGAACAGTTCGCCGTGATCCCACTCGGCATCGACATGAGCGTGTACGCCGATTGGGAAAGACGTCGTCCGATCGCGCGTGCCGAACTGAAGGCCGATGAAAACGATGTTTTGATTGGCATCGTTGGCAGACTCACGGAAATCAAGAATCATAAATTGTTTTTGGAAGCCGCCGCTCGATTGCGGAAGCTCACTAATTCGACGGTGCGCTTTCTCATCATTGGCGACGGCAATCTTCGAGGTGTACTCGACGCACAAACCAAATCGCTCGGACTGAATGACAGTGTATCGTTTCTCGGCACGCGAAAAGATCCTGAAAACTTCTATCCAGCACTCGACATCGTGGCGCTGACCAGCCTGAACGAAGGCACCCCACTGACCTTGATCGAAGCGATGGCGAACGCGCGTCCGGTGGTCGCCACGGCGGTCGGCGGCGTGGTCGATCTACTGGGACAGTCCCAACGCGAATCGGATGGATACGCGTTATGCGAGCGGGGCATCTCAGTTCGCACCGGCGACGCGGAAGGTTTCGCCCACGCCCTGGCCCATTTGATCGAAGACGAGGAGATGCGGCGCGACCTTGGCACGCGCGGTCTTGATTTCGTTAAGCAACATTATGCCAAAGAACGTCTGCTCGCGGATGTGTCGGAGCTTTATGCTCAACTCATGAATCCGGTCACTGTCAAGACAGCCGCACGGTCAGTGAAAGAAATGCCTAATCAGGGAATAACGTCGCCCTGAGTAGACGGAATTCTCAGTTAGAGATGGTCAAGCTCGCTTTGCATGACTGAATGGTGAAAAAATCGAGGAGAATGATAGACTACAGTCATGGCGACTCGAAAAAACTCCAACAGCAATAATCATCTTGAGGAAGCCATGGCATTGCTCATTCGAAACCAAGCAGCATTTGTAGTGCAAATCGCCAGGAACGATCAAGAGCGTCTGAAGCTTCAACGCAGCAGTGATGAGTCGCAGCGCGAAACAAAGGAACGCTTCACCAGAGTCGAAGAACGTCTCTCGCGCATTGAAACGATTCTTCTGCAATTACCAAAAGCCATCAAGAAAGAGATCGGGTTCAAACCTCGGCCGTGATCTCTGACAATTCCAACTTTTGAAGGAAACCACTGATTGCGAATTCTAATCACCGGCGGCGCGGGCTTCATCGGCTCGCATCTTTCCGACGCGTATCTTCAGCGCGGCGACGAAGTTTTTATCATTGACGACCTTTCCACTGGCAGCATTGAAAACATTCGCCATCTGAAAGAACATCCACGTTTCCATTACACGATCGAGAACGTGCACAACCAGCCGGTCACCGCCGAACTGGTCGATCAATGCGACGTCATCTTTCACCTCGCCGCCGCGGTCGGAGTCAAACTGATTGTCGAAAGCCCCGTGCGCACCATCGAGACAAACGTGCATGGAACTGAAGTCGTTCTCTCGCTCGCGAATAAGAAAAAGAAGAAAGTCCTGATTGCCTCTACGTCCGAAGTTTATGGGCTGAGCACGGAAGTTCCCTTTCGCGAAGACGGCAACCTGGTGATGGGGGCGACGACCAAAGGACGCTGGAGCTATGCCTGCTCGAAAGCGATCGATGAGTTCCTGGCGCTTGCTTACTGGCGCGAGAAGAAATTGCCGACCGTCGTCGTGCGACTCTTCAACACCGTCGGCCCGCGCCAGACCGGACAGTACGGCATGGTGATTCCAACCTTCGTCAAACAGGCACTCTCAGGCCGGCCCATCACTGTCTTCGGTGACGGTAAACAATCGCGCTGCTTCGGTTACGTCGGCGACGTGGTTGGCGCGTTGATGAAGTTAATGGATGACGAAAGCGCGGTGGGTGAGGTTTTCAATATCGGCTCGAACCAGGAGATTTCCATCATGGATCTCGCGAGGAAAGTTAAGGAGCTGACCAACTCAGAATCTGAAATCGTTCTGATCCCTTACGATGAAGCTTACGAAGAAGGCTTCGAAGACATGCCGCGCCGCATTCCCGATATCTCGAAGGTCAACGCGCAGGTTGGCTTTCAACCGGAGATGAGCCTCGAAGGAATTCTGAAGTCGGTGATCGACTTTCACAGCGGCCAGCAGGCGCCGGTTAAGACTACCGCAGCTTGAATCCGGAAAGTCTTACTCATCATCCTCACAATCTGCCCACCAACCCACCGAAGGAGGCAGAAGATTGATGTCTGACTCAATGCCGGCGGAACCCTGCGCTGCTTCATAAACAACCTCTCCGCCAATCACCGTCATCACGCAGTGCGTCTTCAGGATTTCCATCTCCGGAATCCTCATGATGTCGGCGGACAGAATCGTCAAATCGGCGAGCTTTCCAACTTCGATCGAGCCGCGCACGTTCTCTTCGAATGCAGCGTGGGCCGGCCAGATGGTAAGCATCTTCAAAGCCTGTTCGCGCGTGACTTTTTCCTCCGGATGCCAGCCTTCGCCTGAAAACCCGCGAATGTCTTTGCGCGCGACCGCCGCGTAGAATTCAATCATTGGCTCGCCGCGTTCGACCGGTGCGTCCGATCCGCCGGGAACGATTACGCCTGATTTAATGAAACTCTGCCACGCGTAAGCGCCTTCCAAACGCTTCATGCCCAAACGGCTGGGCGCGAAATGCAGATCGCCAATTGCATGCGAGGCCTGCATCGACGGAATGATTCCCAGTTTCGCGAAGCGCGGAATATCGATTGGGTTGACGATCTGCGAGTGCTCGTCGCGCCAGCGTGGCTCGGCAATCTTCCGTTCCGATTTGGGGACGGCGTTCAAAGCTTTCTCGTATTCATCGAGGATGAACCGATTGGCGTAATCGCCGATGGCGTGCGTCTCCACCTGAATTCCCTTCTGTAGCGCTTCTTTCAGCATCGGCAACAGATCTTCTTCCTTCACGCGCAAGAAACCGGAGCTATCCGGAGTGTCGCTGTAAGGAGCGAGCAGCGCGGCGCCGCGCGAACCCAACGCGCCGTCAGAAACGACTTTGATAGTGCGCAGATTGAAACGATTACCGAAAGCTTCGATGATCGGTCCTTCAGACAACAGACGCTTTGCTTCCGGCCCCGGCCCATAGACGGCTTTGTAAATGCGAAGCTTGAGTTTTCCTTCGCCGTAAAGTTTCTTGTAGAGATCGACGTCGCGATAGCTGCCGCCGGGATCCTGAATCTGCGTCAGACCGAGTTCAAT
>QHXE01000904.1 GCA_003222835.1 Acidobacteriota bacterium
CTTCCGCGGAATAACGAATGCGCGACGTTCCAAAGCAATACCAGCGACCCGGCGCTCATGAAAAACACGCCGATGGTAGAAAGCATGTTCATCCAGCCCCAGCCAGGTATGTCCGGGTAAGTGAAGATGCGACGCGGCATGCCGTAGAGGCCGAGGACGTGCTGGATGATGAAGGTCATGTTGAAGCCGATGACCCATAGCCAGAAGGTCCAGCGGCCTAACGATTCCGACATCATCCGGCCGCTCATTTTCGGGAACCAGTATGGCAGCGCGCCGAGCATCGCGAAGACGATGGCGCCGACGAAGACGAAGTGGAAATGCCCCACCAGGTAGTAGCTGTTTTTGGTTTGCCAATCGAGCGCCGCGCTCGCGTGGCTGATACCGGTTAGGCCGGCGAATGTGAACTGAATAAGAAAGGCGATGCAAAAGAGCATCGGCACGTCAAACCGTACGCGCCCGCCGAACATGGTCGCGCTCCAGTTCAATACTTTCACGCCCGTCGGGATGGCGATCAGCATGGACGTGATAATGAAAAACAGGTCCATCGGCCGGCCCATGCCGACGGTGAACATATGATGGCCCCACACCAGCGAGCTCAGCACCATGATGGCGACAGTGGAGGCAGCGACGAATTCGTAACCGAAGATAGGTTTACGCGAGAAAACCGGAATCATTTCCGAAATCATGCCGAAGGCAGGAAGCACCACGATGTAAACTTCCGGATGGCCAAAGGCCCAAAAGATGTGTTGCCAGAGAACAGCTGAACCGCCGCGGAATGGCAGGAAGAAATGTCCCTCGAGCTGGCGATCGATCAACAGCATGGCCAGCCCGGCGTTCAAGACCGGCAGCGCGATCAGGATGAGGAAAGAGTTGATGAAATTCATCCAGGTAAAGAGAGGCAGACGTCGCATTGTCATGCCTGGCCCACGACAGGAGATCACGGTCGTGATCGTGTTAACCGCGAAACTGATCGTGCCGAGACCCAGGACGAAGATCGCTATCGCCCAGTAATCGATGCCGGGAGTTGAAGAATAGGGCGTCTCACTCAACGGCGCATAGGAGAACCAGCCGACCGCCGGGGCGCCCCCGGCGAGAATGCTAAAGTGCAAAAGAATTCCGCCAAACGGCTGGCACCAGAACCCGAAGGCGTTCAGACGCGGGAAAGCCATGTCACGCGCACCGATTTGCAGCGGCAGCACGTAATTCACGAAGCCGAACAGCAGCGGCATAGCGACGAGGAAAATCATCGTTGTGCCGTGCAAGGTGAAAAGCTTGTTGAACGTGTCGGGATGAAGGAGGTGGTTGTTAGGTACGGCCAGCTGCAGACGGATGAAAAGCGCTTCGACTCCGCCGACGATGAAAAAGACCAGCCCGGTCAGCATGTAGAGGACCCCGATGCGCTTGTGATCGACGGTGGAAAGCCACGCGAGCTGATAGTGCCTGCGCTTGGCCGGATCTAAGACCGCCTCCTTGAACTCCTCGATAGTAGTGGTGCCGTTCATTGTAGCGTCGAGAGATATGCTGCTAGTTGATCGAGCTGCTCGTCGGTGAAGGTAAAGTCTGGCATCAATGCACCGGGCTTGATGTGCTGCGGGCTTTTCAGCCAAAGGCGCATGTTCGCCGGCGTATTCTCGATAATGCCGGCAGCTAGTTGTCTGCGGCTGCCAACGTGCGTTAGATCGGGCGCGACCCGCAAATCCGCACCAGCTACTCCGCGGATAGCATGACAGTTGATGCACGTTGACGTCTGAAACAGCGCCAGTCC
>QHXE01000125.1:0-7924 GCA_003222835.1 Acidobacteriota bacterium
TCCAATTCCCCCGGACACGACGCTAACGGCCCAAGAAGCGAAACGTATTCTCGGCGGGGAAGCGACCATGTGGGGAGAGTGGGTGAGCCCAGAGACCATTGACTCGCGCATCTGGCCACGCACGGCCGCCATCGCTGAGCGACTTTGGTCGCCACGAAATGTGACTGACGTCGACGACATGTACCGGCGCTTGTCGGTAATCAGCCGTCAACTGGAAGAGCTGGGACTGACTCACGAAAGGAACTACGGCATGTTGCTTCGGCGCCTGGTGGCGAGTGAGAACACTGCCCCATTGCGCACCCTGGCATCAATAATTGAACCCGTAAAAGAATACCGCCGCTATCAAATGCGGCCGCAGACCATGCTGAGCCCGCTAACCGGCCTGGTCGATGCAGCACGGCCCGACAGCGAAACGGCTCGTCAGTTCGCCTCGAACGTGGATGCCTTCCTAGCCGATGCTCCGCGCTTTGCGCTCTATGGACCAAACCTCGAACACACACTGGCTGAGTGGCAAACTGCAAGTCGCGCACTTGGACCCATAGTCGATCGCTCACCCGCTCTGCAAGAGGCCAGGCCGTTGGCAAATAATTTATCGGCTATCGCGGAAGCAGGACTGGAAGCCGTAGCTTACCTGGCTGCAGGTGACGCCGCTACAACGGAGTGGCGTAATGCAGAGTTGGCCAAGCTCGACGAAGCAGCAAAACCAAACGCGGCCCTTGAGTTCGTCGTTATCACAAGCGTGCGGAAACTGGTGATCGCGGCGACTGAGTTACTGCAGCTTAATTCGACCACCCCCGCGGAATGGAAGAAACGCGTGACGACGATGGCTAGTTCAGCGCCTTCCAAACCGTAGGGAATGGCCTGGGCGGCAGTAGCCCGACTCCGGGGTCCCCAGTCGAGCATCTCGGCTGGGGTGGGGCGGTGAGGGAAGGCGTATTCCGACCCGAGAGGCAATGGCGATGGTGCAACGCCCTGGCTGACGCGCGGGCTAAGGCGCCCTTTCGGAGTCGCATTCAGTTCGGTATCGGTTCGCCAGGTTTGACGATGCGGATCCAGTGATCGGTAAATTTGCTGTGGGCTCCGGGCAGTTCAATCTTCGGCATGTGGCACGTTGGGCACTGCTGCTTGCTAACCGGACAGGCCGGCGCCGAGCGCGCGGCAGTTTTTGCTTGCCCACGAGCGGTGAGATGACAAGCCAAACACTTTGAGTCGTAGAAAGCGGTGTCCTCTGCCAACTTGTTGTGTGGATCGTGACAGGCAACGCAACTGATCCGCGGATCGCCGCTGTGTCCCCGGCTATTAAAGATTCGGTAAGGTTGATAACGCAGGTTATTCGTACCGGCCTGCTTTGGCATGAGCAGCGCTTTCTCAAAACTGACATGGCAGGCGCCGCAGAATTCCTGTGTCAGATCATCCGCTTCCATTCTCGCGGGATTAAATATTTGCAGTTTTCTGCTCCCGGCTTTGATGGCCTGAATGTGCTTTTCACCGGGGCCATGACAACCCTCACAAGTAACTCCGGGCATCAGATGATCGAGTTGAAGTTGCGCTGCGCTAATCGCGGCGGTTGAGTGACAAGCGAAACAGCCCTGCGCTGCTTCGATGGTCATCGGACGCCCAAGACCGGCTGCGAGCGATTCAGGCACCGAACGCGGATGCACGATAGTGAAGTCGAGAGCTTGGATTTCCTGATAGTAACTGACGCGGCTTTCGTAGAACACTCCCTGATGTTGAAACACATAAGTCTGACCAGCTTTGCCTTGGCCAAAGCAGTAGAGGATTGGTTCGGAAATCGAATTTAGGCCATCGGTGATCGTATAGATGCTATGGTTTCCTTCGCGTACGATCTCGTAGTTGTAGGGACCGTTGCGAAAGTTCAATCGCGGGTGAGCTTTCAAAATCTCACAACTTTCGATCGGTGCCAACGCGCGACTCATCGGATTCGCCAACCGCTTTGCTGTTAGCAGAGCGTGGCATTGAGCGCAGGCGCTGCTTCCCACATAATGCCCTCCGGCAAGCTCGTGAGTTGGCCGCCATCTTGAAAAAGCATCACGCTGATTCTGACCGCGCGAGGATGGCAGAAGCCAAAGGCCGAGGATAAGGCCGACAAAGCCAGTCAGCAGCAGAGTTTTCGTAACTCGTTTGGCCATATTACTTCGCGGTGGTGAGGCTGCTCTTAGCGACGCCTTCGCCTTCAATCACTTTTAGGTAAGTATTAATTGGCAGATTCGTGAGCCTGTCAACTTTGCCGCTGGGCCAGCGAATCTCAACGCTGTCAATTTTCTTAGCGCTGCCCAGCCCAAGCACCTCGCGCGGATCGTGAGAGCTAAGATAGCTGCCACCCGCGGTCTTCAACCGGCTTCGTTTCAGGCCGCCGGCCTGCCATGTGATCACGGCTCCGGCAGCAGCAGGATTGCTCTTGGTCGCCACAAGTTGCAGACCCAGCCAGTTATTCTTATTGCCGCCTTCGTTACGAAGTAGCAGCGGAGTCTCGCCGTTGTTTGAGATCAGCACATCGAGATCTCCATCGTTATCAAAATCACCTGTGGCCATGCCCCGTCCGGAAAAATCCTTACTGAAAACGGCGCCTGATTGCGCGCTGACGTTTTTAAAAGCGCGACCGGTATTCTCGAACATCAGCAAGGGCTCTTTGTATTTCACGCGCGTGGCGCGCATCTCGATAAAGTCGTCGGGATGGCCATTTACCAGGAAGAGATCAGGATCACCATCGTTGTCATAATCGAAGAATCTCAGTCCCCAACCGCTCAACATCTGCGTCGCCGTTCCTATTTCTCCGGGCTCATCCGTAAAAGTCAAATCCTTCTGGTTGTGATAAAGACTAAAAAACTCTCGATCGATGTTGGCTACAAAAAGATCCTGCCAGCCGTCGCCATCATAATCCGGTGAGTCTACTCCCATTCCCGATCGCGGTTTGCCCATTTCACTGAAGGCCACGCCGGCCGCCAAACCGACTTCTTCAAATTTTCCACCTCCCTTATTGATGAATAGAAAGTTCGGCATTGTATCGTTGGCCACGAACAGATCCATGAGCCCGTCGTTGTTGACGTCTGTGGCGACTGCCCCGAATGATTTGCCCGGCGAATCGGCGATGCCCGATTCCTTGCTTACATCCGTGAACTTGCCGTCCCCATCGTTGTGGAAGAGGTGGCTGGGCCGCGGTTTGAAAAGGCGCGGGACACAATAGTAACGGCGGCTCAACCCCTCATCAGTGCACAGAATATTCAGAGACTTTTCGTATACAACGAAGCTGGAGACAAACAGATCGAGCTTGCCATCGTTGTCATAGTCGAACCAGACGGCGCATGTGGACCAGCCGGGCGCGGCAACGCCGGCTTTATCAGTCAGATCAGTGAAGGTGCCATTGCCGTTGTTGTGATAGAGAATATTGCGGCCATAACTCGTGACATAGAGATCAACCCAACCATCGCCATCGTAATCGCCGGCGGCGACGCCCATGCCGAAGGTGCCACCAGCCACTCCGGCTTTGTCGGTCACGTCTGTGAACGTGCCATCGTGGTTGTTATGGTAAAGGGCATTCTTTAGCGGAGTACTGGGCGTATAGAAATCTGAAGGCCCGCTATTGACCAGGTAGATGTCCATCCAGCCATCGTTGTCGTAATCTAAGAACGCACAACCAGCACCTACCGTCTCGGGCAAATAGCGATCGGACGAGTGAGCATTGTTGTGAATCCAATTGATGCCGCTCTTTTTGGCCGGCACTTCTTCAAAGGTGACTTTAGGCTTTGGTGTCTGGGCGGAAGTGATCGGGCATAGCTTGAGAACCAACAACCAGAGCGCTAGTACAAGTTTGAAATGACGGAGGTAATAGTACGTACGCATTCCGGCAACGAAACACAAGAGCATTTGATAAACGTCAGTTGCTTAACCGCTTCGCGGTATGTCCAAAATGGTCAACGCGGATTCGGTATGGCCGGCGTAATCACAAACGTATCGCCTTCTTTTTTTTGTGACTGCTCCGCCGCTTTCAGCTTTTCCACGATTTGCATTTCCGCCTGCGCGCGTTTCGGATCCTTGAGCCGGGCGTATAAAACAGCCAACTGATAGTGCGCCTTTGAATCGTCAGGATTCAGGTTTACTCCCAGATCGAGTTCCTTTTGGGCGCGCGGGTAGTCTTTCAGCTTTAAGTAACTCGCGCCGAGAGCGACGTGCGCGTTCGCGAACGACGGCGACATCTGAATTGCTTTCTCCAACAGTGCTATTGCCTGCTCGTCCTCGTTTTCTTCCTGGACGATCAGTCCCAGATAATAGAAAGGCTCGGGCAGGCTGGGATCGGCTTTGATCGTTTTCTCAAGGTAACCCTTGGCCTCGCTGAACTTTTTCTGCTTGTATAAGACATAACCAAAATACATCTGGGCTTGAGCGTTGTCCGGCTGAAGTTCGAGCGTCCGCCGAAAAATCTGCTCGGCCGCAAACAAGTCAGCTTTCTTTAGCCACGCCGCGCCCAGCGCGATCAAGAAAGCCGGCTCGTCCGGCTTAAGCTTCACGGCTTGCTCCAAATCCGATCGGGCGTCGTCAAAAACTCCGACGCCCAGCCCAGCCACGCCCACTTTGTAAAGCATCTCGGGAGAGTTGCCGGCCAGTTCCCGCGCTTGAGAAAGATACGCCTGGGCAGTTTTTGTATCTCCCCGCCTTTGAAAAATCTTTGCCAGGCCCAGAATGGCATCCGCGTTGTTCTTCTGCGTTGCGAGCGTGAGCAGATAAGTCTCTTCAGCCTTGTCGGCATTGCCCTTTTTCAAATATGCGTCACCAAGAAGAGCCAGAAATATCGCGGATGCTGACGGTATCGACTTTGCCTTTTCAAGGACGCCGATCGAGTCGTCTATTTGTCCACGGGAAAGCAGCAAGCGCGCGAGTTTGTAGTTCGCTTCAATATTGTTCGGCTCGAGATTAACGACCGCTTTCAGTTCCAGAATTGTCTTCTCAGGAGCATTCTTGAGCAGGTAAAGAAAGGCCAGGTTCATGTGCACGGCCACAAACGCGGGATCAATTTTTGCAGCATGGGTCAAAAGTGTCTCCGCTTCGTCTAGTCTCCTCTGTTGAGCGCGAACGGTGCCGAGCAGATTGAGGGCCGCTGCGTCGTTCGGCGCCATTTGCAAAATGATGTTCAGCTGTTGTTCTGCCTCGACAATTCGGTTATCGCGAATTAGCGTGGCCGCATTCTCAAGACGTTCCTGGATTTTATTGGTCTGAGCCGGAGCAAACGATGCGGTTAGCGCCAGGGTCAGAAGCCCGACCGTCAGGGAGGGCACCTTACGCAGCAGGCCCTCGCTGACGGTCGGGCTTCTGACACCCCCTCTGCGAAATCCTCTGCGTCCTTTGCGATTAAAAAACAAGCTCGCTATCGCTCTCGGTTCCGTAACGGTTGTGCTCCCTTCTTAAAATCCTTCTGCTCAACGATGCCCTGGCCCTCTTTGATCGTGATGATTCGGTTCGCTCCGGCATCAGCGATTTTGTCGATCATGCCGCTAGGCCAGTGAACCTCAATTAGATCTACCTTCGTCCTTTTCTCAAGCCCGAAATGCAGCCGCAGATCGTTCTGCGAAAGATAACTGCCGCCACTGTAGACTTCGGCGATCTGCGTTAGATCACCGGAAACAATCCTGACTCGCGCGCCGATGCCGTCCCGATTGCTCTTCACGCCGATCGTCTTGATCAAGATAGAATTGTTTTCGTTGCCGCCATCATTTCGGAGCACCTGCGGGGTTCCGTCCAGATTATTGATCACTACGTCAACATCGCCATCGTTATCAATGTCGCCAAAGGCAGCGCCCCGGCCCGTACGCTTTTCAGTGAACGGCGCGCCCAGTTGCTCTCCGACTTCGGCAAAGGTGCCGTCACGGTTGTTGTGATGCACGAAATTGCGCTGCCGGTAGGTGGGTAGCTGCGGGTAAACGTGGCCGTTGACCACCAGCAGATCAACCCAGCCATCGTTGTCATAATCAAAGAACCAGGTGCCCCAGCCAACGTAAGGCAGACTTACAGCCGCTACTTTAGCGGCGTATGAAACATCCGTAAACGAACCCTTGCCGTCGTTGTGGTACAAAGTGTTGTAATCGTCGTCGAAATTTGTAATGAACAGATCGAGCCTGCCGTCGTGATCATAGTCACCGAGAGTCACGCCCATGCTGCCCTGCTCGCTGCCGTTTTCGTTGACCGCCGTACCCGACGAGAATCCAATATCTTTAAAGGTGCCGTCTCCGTTGTTGTGATAGAGAAAGTTAGGCGTCGAGTCATTCGCGACAAAAATATCAACCAGGCCATCGCCGTCAAAGTCACTGGCAATCACACCCAGCCCGTAATAGCCGTCCGGGTCAGAGACGCCGGCCTTCTTTGAAACGTCAGTGAACGTACCATCGCCGTTGTTATGATAGAGCGTATCGCCCGCGCCCTTCAGTCCTCTGGGTCCGCACTGCACCGGTATCCCTTTGAATTGGCAGGTGCGTCCTTTGCCAAACTCCGGCAGATTATTCACGTCGAAATCTACATAGTTGGACACGAAGATATCCAGCTTGCCATCGTTATCATAATCGACGAAAGCGGCGCCGGTAGACCAACGCGGATCGCCGACGCCCGCCTTTTGAGTAACGTCGGTGAAGGTGCCATTGCCGTTGTTTCTCAGCAGATGGTTTGGCCCCAGGCAGGTCACGTAGATATCGTCGAAACCATCATTATTATAATCGCCAACAGCTACTCCCATGCCCCATCCGATGTCGCCGACCCCGGCCTTGTCCGTTACATCGCTAAAAGTTCCGTCGCCGTTGTTGTGATAGAGCACGCTCCTGGTTTTCTGCTTTGATTTCACCAGGTCCACTGTCAGCGAGTTGACGAAGTAGATGTCCAGATAGCCGTCGTTGTCGTAATCAAAGAGCGCCACGCCCCCACTCATTGACTCGACGATGTACTTTTTCTCTGGCGAGGAGACGTGCTTGAACTTGATGCCGGCGTTGTCGGTAACATCCGTAAAGTGCACCTCAATTGAAGGACTATTCATCATCAAGGCGGGTGCTGAGAGGAGAAGTAACCCGAACGATGTGATGAGAGCCGAAACGATTCTAACAGGCAAGAGTTAGCTACCTCTCTGCGAGATCATGGTTTCGTTTGTTGGCGCTCTTTCTCTTTCAGTTGACGTGAGATTTCCAAGTGATTCTCGCCCTCTGCTTTTCGTCCGGCTGCAATGTAGGCCCTGCCCAGTTGGTATTGAACATATGATTTGTCGGGCGCCAGCTTCGCCGCCACCTCCAGATTACCCAGCCCATCTCTAATCTCGCCCTGTTGCAAGAGTGCTTTGCCCAACTCGTAATAGGCGTCTGCAAAGTCAGCCCTGAGCTGAATAACTTCACGCATGACTTTGATACCGGCGGCGGTGTTTTGCTGTGCGAGCAGCACGAAACCCAGGTGATATTTGGCCTGCAGGTTGCCGGGATTCAAGGCCAATTCACTTTCAAATTCCTTTGCGGCCTCGTCGAGCTTGCCGGTCTTTACATAAATCAAGCCCGAATAATAATGGACCATCGGGATCTTGCTATCCAGCGACAAAGCCGACTGCAATTCTTCCAGAGCTTTCGCGGTCTCACCCTGTTCGTCATATGCCTGGCCCAGCAGAATATGAACTTGTGGAGTATTACCACCGATGACGACCATCTGCTGGATCACCTGATCGGCTTTCTCCTGCTTGCCTTCCTTAATAAGAGACAGCGCCAGAGTGTAGTAGACCCCGACATTAAAAGGCCGGGCCACTATGACATCCGACAGCAACTGCGAAGTCTTCGCGTAATTCTCCAGCATGAAATAGCTCAGCCCCAACAACTCCTTAGCCTGAACATTGTCGGGATGCGCGCTCAATTCATTTTCAAGTGGGCTGGTCGCTTCCCTGTATAGCTCG
>QHXE01000125.1:7948-9564 GCA_003222835.1 Acidobacteriota bacterium
CAGAGCGCACTGTTCCGTAGCGGTTTTGAAATCTCCACGATCTGCCCGCAGCAAACCGATCTCATTGTGCGCGGTGGCGATCACCTTTGCATAATACACCTCGTCGCCTTTCAACTCGTCCGCAATCCTGGCGTCAGGCGCGTTCGAATCCGCGATCACACCTTCGGAGGAGACCATCTCCGGGAATTTGGTGTTTTGCTCATGCAGGTTTTCCGCGCTGAGGTAAATTTCATTCCTCTCTTTGTCGCGTTTTAAGGATTTTGACTTTAACTCCGCTGCCACCTGTAACTCTCTTTGAGCTGCTTCGTTCTGGCCGGTTTTCAAAAGCGACTGTCCCAGCCGGTAATGTGCCGTGGCCACCTGATACTCATTGTGGTTCAGGGAGGGATTGAGAGCGATCGATTTCCTGAGTACCTCAATTGCTTCCGTGTATCTTTCGGTAGCCTGATACGCCTGACTTAAGTGAAAATAGGGATCGGAGTTAGCCGGCTGAATCAGAACAGCTTTCCGGAGCAAGCCGATAGCCAGGTCCCATTTTCTATCCATCAAATAAACAATACCGAGATAATAGTTGGCGAAGAATTCATCCGGATGTGAATCCAGCTCGATTTTGAATTGCTGTTCTGCATCCGGCAGCCGGGACGCGCCGTCCTTAAGTAGATAGGTGAGACCAAGATAGTAGTGAGCTCTGGGAAAATGAGGATCCAGGGCGACGGCTTTCTTAAATTCTTCGATCGCTTCGCCCAAAAAACCGGTTTCTCGGTATGCACGGCCAAAGATTATGCGTAGCTGCGGGCGATCGCCGAACTGACTCAGCACGCGCTGGTAAATCTGCTGCGCCGGAGCGAGCTGATGCTGCTTGAGATACGCAAGTCCCAAGGTATAGGCGACATCATAATCGTTCGGTGCGATTCTCAGCGCTGTCTGCAACTCGGCCGTGGACTTGTCAAAGTTCCCGAGCATGAAATAGCTCTTGCCGAGCATATGGTGCGCGCCGGCGCTCTGCGCGTTGACGCTTAACGCTTTGCCCAATGGCTCGAGAGCTTTTTCATATTGCTCGGCGTCGAAGTAGGCAATCGCCAAGTCTATCAGGACTTCTTGCGAATCAGGTCGATAGTGAGTAGCGGACTCCAGAGCCGTAATGGCCGGCTGATACTTTTTCTCGGCTGAGTATACTTTTCCCAGCTTGCCGTATCCTTCGGCGAGAACAGCCGTGTATTCTTTTTCTGCTACGGCAAAATTTCCGGCACGCCTTTGCGCTTCCGCTGCTTCAGAATGTTGACGAAGGGC
This sequence comes from Acidobacteriota bacterium, assembly GCA_003222835.1. The sequence continues at coordinate 9,239 of QHXE01000125.1, forward strand.
ATCCTGGGGAGATTGGAAAACGAAGATCAGCAGAAGAAGAGGAACCAAGCTCGAAGGTAAGTACCCCACTTGAACTTCTTTGACCCTACAAAAAGTTAAACGGAGGGCTGAGGTAGATCTATTAGCCCTCCGTCTTTAATTCAGCCGCGCGTACTATATCAGAAGTTGAACTTAATCCCGAACTGGATATTACGCGGTCCTCGGTTAAAGTTCAGGATGCCAAATTTTGAGTTGTTTTGGGTAAACTTTCCGTTGAACTGCCCGGTCGAATCGCGGCTGGGAACGAGGCTCAAGCCAGCGTCGAATCCGTTGAAATTCGTCGTGTT
>QHXE01000940.1 GCA_003222835.1 Acidobacteriota bacterium
GCGCTTCTCGGACACTCGACCACGAAGCCGATCTCGCAAACCATCATATCCATCTTCTTCATAGCGACGGCGCGAACGCCGCAACTGGCGACAACCAATCCCGGTGATCTCGGCGGCTTGCCACCCACGTAATCCGCCGGGCCATCGCCGCAAAATCACCTTTTGTATCTTCATCTCTCGCTTCCACGCGGCCTCGGTACTCTGCTTCATGCCCCAATCGCTGACACGCAGCCATTCGCTGACTCACTCAAAGCGAACAGTTCACGGCTAACTTAGGCGGATATGTCATGTGCCAACGACAGTCACAACCGAAATTCTGTTCACAACCGAAATTCTTGACAAAGTATTGGGCCGTTCCGTAAAATGCCGCGCCATCGAGGTTGGTCTTTATATTTTATGGTCAGACCTTTTAATAACTGTTGGGCGTCACCCGAAGCGCAGATCAAGGTTTGGCATTCGTCAGTGCTCGGCGGTGATCCGTTTGGATGGTCATAGTCCGTCATCCCCGGGATTCTTTGGTCGATAAACTTTGAACCGCAAGGCTTGCTTGCGTAAGCAATCTTTCGAATTAACGCGGAAGAAAAGCTCCAGCAAATCTTTCCATCACAAGGAGACTTTACCAATGCGAAGCAAGAGTTCCATGTTCTTCGCCCTGCCCGTAGTACTACTCTCGGCAGTGCTCGTCTACGGACAAGGCACGAGCGGCACAATTCTGGGCACCGTGACCGACCCTCAGGGCGCCGTCATAGCCGGCGTTACCCTGTCCGTCAAGAATCTTGATACGCAACTTCAGCGTCAAGTAGTCACCGATAGCAGCGGATACTATCGTGTTGAGGCGCTTCCGGTAGGCCGCTACGAAGTCCGAGCCGAGCGGCAAGGTTTTAAGGTTTCGGTGAATTCCTTGACGCTCACTGTCGGAGAGGAGGCGGTTACTAATTTCAAGATGGAAGTCGGGTCTCTAAGTGAGCAGGTCATAGTCACCAGCACGGGCACGGAGGTGGAGACGACCACTGCAACGATGGGAGGCTTGGTTGACGAAAAAAAGATACGCGACCTGCCGTTGAATGGTCGCAGCTTCGATCAGTTGATCTATCTGCAACCTGGTGTCACCGTGGCGACGTCGGCAGGTAGCAGTCCGAATCAGGGCCGGGGCACCAAGTTTTCGGTCGGCGGAGCGCGCTTGACGTCCAATCTGTTTATGCTCGATGGCACTGACATGAACGATTCCCAGAACTTCACCCCTGGTGGCGCCGGCGGACAGATGTTTGGCGTGGAATCGATCAAGGAATTCAAAGTAATTACCCATAACGCCCCGGCCGAATATGGTCGCTCGATGGGGGGCATTATCAACGCCGTCAGCCAAACAGGCACCAACAACCTTCATGGAGATATCTTTGAGTTCCTGCGCAACTCCGCGCTGGACGCGAAGAACTACTTTGACAATGCCAACCTACCCATACCACCGTTTAAGCGCAATCAGTTTGGCGGAGCTGTGGGTGGTCCAGTGCTGCTGCCACACTTCGGCGAAGGCGGTCCGGCAATTGGCTACCACGGAAAGGATAAGCTCTTCTTCTTCGCCAACTATG
>QHXE01000941.1 GCA_003222835.1 Acidobacteriota bacterium
CGTTACTGGATGAAATCTACAAGCTGGCAAATGATGGGCTCACTCCCGAAGAACTAGCGCGGGCGAAAAAGAAACTGATTGGTCAACAGGAGATCGCCAATCAAAGCAACGACGCTTTCGGTTATCACTGCGCGCTGGACGAGCTCTACGGACTCGGCTTCGATTTCTACAAGCGACTCGAGCACGATGTGAACGCGGTGACGCCTGAGCATATTAAGCTAGTGGCAGCGAAATATTTTCGTGATCAACCGTACGTTTTAGCAACGGTGCGACCGCCGGAGAAATAGTTGCCAGTTGAGAGTTGATAGTTGATAGAAACCTGGCTGTTGTAGTTGTCGACAATGAACCCTCAACGATCAACCTTCTTCCATGGCTGAAGTCCAAAAAACCACGTTAAGCGGCGAGCTTTCGCAGCGCTTCATTGAATTTGTCATCATGCACGCGCAAAACGCCGCGCTGTTTCTTGGCCAAATCCCGAATCCAAAAACCGGCGAACCTGAAGTGAACCTCGATTTGGCCAGAATGTTCATCGATCAACTCGCCATGATTCAGGAAAAAACGCGCGGTAACCTGACAAACGAAGAAGCCACGGTCCTGCGCAACGCGCTTTCCAATTTGCAAATGGCGTTTGTGGAAGCTTCAGGGGCTGGCGCGCGGGAAACCGCAGCGCAACCCGAACCCGCCGCGCCGACGCCGCCGCCGGAACCCGCGGAACAACCGTCCCCAGCCGAGGCGCAACCATCGGCCCCGGTCAGTTCAGCTGAACCCGAGACAGAATCGCGGAAGAAATTCACCAAGAGTTACGGGCCGTAGCTCGCTGCTCCATAGTACTGCCTTCGTCATGCGCTCTCGTTCAGCGAGCCGTTCCCCCGGAAGCAACCGTGTTCTACAGATTTCATCTGGAATTGATAGCAGATTTTTGGAGCCGCATTCTCGTTAGGCGTTTTAAATAGCGCTTCGGAGGAGTGTTCGAAATAAGGAAGTACCATCATCTGGGAATTCCGACCACCGAAAAAAGAGAGGGTGAAGTGCATCTGAAGCACTTGAAAATTTATGTGTGTGGTTACAAAGAAAGTCTCTACCACATCGAGTGGATGAGGTACGAACCGGATGCGCCCTATCCGGAGCTCGTCAAGACCATGCCTCATGTAGCCTTTGAGGTTGACGATCTTGAGCAGGAACTCAAGGGCAAGAAGGTGATCATAGAACCAAATAGTCCCAGCCCAGGCGTCACAGTCGCGTTCATCGAAGACAATGGGGCGCCGGTGGAGTTTTTGCAGATCGACAATACTCGGGCGGAGGACTCCCAAGCACACACCGGAGCGGGACGCTCGCTCCGCTCGCGCCCCTCAGTTTGCCGGGGTTAGGTCGACAGCGGAACTGCGATGAAACGCACATGGACCATCATCGGCGTACGCGACGTTCCCGGTAGCTTCAAATGGTACCAGTCGCTGTTCGGCCAGACTGAGACGGCGCCGGGCCATGACTACTGGGGTCAAATCGTGGATACGGATGGAACGGTGTTGGTCTGCC
>QHXE01000942.1 GCA_003222835.1 Acidobacteriota bacterium
TTGTCGTCCTTCTAGCCGAAATCTGATGTCCGACAAGCTTCAGCTTGTCGCAATCTTAGCGACAAACTGAAGGAGGCCCTGAATAAGTTAATTATGTTCCCTCTCCCTTTGGGAGAGGGTTAGGGTGAGGGCTTAGTTACACAACCACATTTTAATCCTCTTCTCCAGCCGCCGCACGGCTAAGAAAATAAGGAGATGAATTCTTCCACTACTCTGCTATGCCCTCACCCCGGCCCTCTCCCAAAGGGAGAGGGAGCATCAACAAACTGAAGTCTGGTCGGACATCTTCTTGTAAACCAACTCAATCACGGCCCAGCTGTCAAAAACTTCGTCCACCCGCGGAGACCCTGCGTCTAACCGGTTGGTAAGGGGGTTCGCCGCGAAAGATAACGCCGACTTTGTGCATAGCATCAAGCCGCGTTTTCTCTCCTCCTGCCTCTTCGGAGGTGGACCTAAGACCTCGCGCAATTTAGAGCGAGCAAAGGAACGAATTCGAAGAACAGGAGGAATGGGAAACATGCGAACATTATTTTTTCGGGGGCTTTTGTTGTTAACGGCGATGACCGCGTTTGTCGGTATTGGCCATGCGGGACCGAAGCGACACGACTTGCGTGAAGACCGTCGCGAGATTAGACGAGACACGCGAGACATTCGCGGAGATCGACGCGATATCCGCAGAGATGAACGCGAACGACGGGCGGACGTTCGCGATTATCGCGAAGACAAAGAAGATGGCGCATCAAGAAGAGAGTTGCGTGAAGATCGACGCGAAATCGCGGGCGACACACGCGCCATTCGCGGCGACCGGCGCGATGTGACGAAAGATCGACGCGAACGACGGGCTGATATACGCGATTTTCGAGGAGAGAGACACGAGCCGCCTGAGTAGTGTTTCGCGAGAACTTCGTAAGAGGCGTTACTAGACGGCAGGCCCAAAGATCAGCGTGACTAAAGTTTCATCCCAGAGGGGCTGAAATCCGGATAAGCTGATTGGTCACGCTGTGGGGACGAGTGAAGAGGCACACTCGTCCCCTTTCTTTTTTGGAGAGCGCTTCTCATCTTTGTCAGCTAGCTGCTAAACTAAAGTTCTCCGACGGAGGTGATCGAAAAGTTGGCTCTGGTTATTTACACCAAGCCTGGCTGTCCATACTGTCAGCAGGCGCGCGACTATTACAACTTAAAGGGAATTCCTTTCGTCGACCGCGATGCGCAAACTAATAGGGAGTATCGCGCAGAGATGTTCAAGTTTTCAGGCCGCGACCCGACTGTTCCGTGCATAGTGGAAGATGGCAAGTACATTCAATCAGGCTGGGGCGATCCGCTGCGTGGTTGAACGGTGCACGACTGACGGGCCGTGTGCTCGTCAACGAAAGAATCAACGAATGTCTCGAATTATCAAGGAGATTGAAGTCGAAGGAAAGCCGGCCGTTGCCTTGTTCGACACCGGTGCTACCTTTACTTATGTTCTATCTTCGCTCATATCGGAAACGGAGATTGATATCAAAGAGCTTGCCATCATCGAGGGTAAGATTGAAGGACTGGATTTCTTCTCAGATGCCGTTCCAGTTGAAGAACTCGGGCGCGCTGATGGCCACGATCTCGATGCACTCATCGGAGCCCTGACGATGGAGCCTTGGGAGATAAAGCTCGACCGAAAAACGGGCGAACTCGATCTCGAAGGTTTACGGCAGCGGGAATTCACTGAGTTCTGATGCTCGTTCGGGCTGTTGATGCGGGACAAGCAGCCTTTTCAATTTTGAATCTGTGCGCTGCACGAACTATCTGGATAAAATTCTCACGACTCTTTATTTGTTGCGGAGGAAGTTATGAAATTAATTACCGCGGTAGCTTTGATAACGTTATCGCTTTCTATCATCATGACT
>QHXE01000943.1 GCA_003222835.1 Acidobacteriota bacterium
CACCACTAATGCCCCCCCTCCAAGAACTTCATATTATTCCGCAGTCTGGACTGGCAGTGAAATGATTGTAAAGAGCAGCGGGGGTAGCCTGGGAGGCAGATACGATCCCAGCACTGACACTTGGACCGCCACGAGCACAACGAACGCACCTACCGCCTACAGTCCCAGCGCAGTCTGGACCGGGAGTGAAATGATTCTCTGGGGCGGATCATCTGCCAACGTGATAAACACTGGCGGCAGGTACAATCCGAGCACCGACAGTTGGACCGCCACAGGTACAACGAATGCCCCTGCTCCTCGTGGCGGTCACTTTGCGGTTTGGACTGGCAGTGAAATGATCATTTGGGGAGGAGGAGGCAGCAACGGCACTTCGTATTTCAATGGCGGGCGATATAGACCCACCACCGATAGTTGGGTAGCGACCTGTGACCAGAACGCGCCGGTTGGAAAGGGCACGGCAATTTGGACCGGCAGCGAGATGATTGTCTGGGGCGGGCGAGGAACAGATGGAATGATTTTGAACACCGGCGGTCGATACTCGATACGCGCGATCTCGATAAGCCATTGGTCGTGGAAACACCTCGCACAAATCCTCAGTGTCGGCTTATAGTCACTCAAGGTTCCGTTAACATTGAAGCGGCAGTCTGGTTACTAATGAGGCGAAGTGCTGCTTTGATGCCTGAGAACTTTCTGGACGGCTCCCACGAGATACAACGATCCGGTGACACAAATCAAACCAGTTGGTGACGCAACTCTTTCTGCCAGCAGCATTACCTCATCAACTGACCTTGCGCTCTGAACTCTCGCGCTGTCGATATTCCTGGGCACTGCGTGCTTCAGTGACTCAAGCGATGCGCCGCGAGGATTGTCTAGTTCGGTCAGAATTAAGCTATCTGCTGCGCTAAAAAGAGTCGAGGCCAGTTTGCTGAGTGCCTTGTCCTGCATGGCGCTAAAAACCATCGTGATCGGCTTGGTAACGAACTCATCGAGATATTCGCGCAACACTCTTGCAGCCGCAGGATTGTGCGCGCCGTCGAAGAGGATAGATGGTGGACCTTGCCAGAACTCCAAACGTCCCGGATGCGTGGCCGATTCGATTCCGCACTTGACTGCGTCGCTTGAGATTTCAAAGCCGCGTTCACGTAACGCTGCGACCAGGCTAACCGCCACCGCGGCGTTCGTCACTTGATGTCGTCCGCGCAGACCAAGACAGACGGTCTCGAAGCGCCGGTGCGACGTTTGAAGAGCGATGCATATTCGACCATCTTCGGTCGCCTGGGGAAGTATTCGAGAATTCAGATCACCTAATCCGTGAGAAGACAAACTGAATATTGTGCTGAGATCTGGAATCAGCCGCGGTTCGATCCGACTACGTTGGCATTGTTCGAGAATCACTT
>QHXE01000126.1 GCA_003222835.1 Acidobacteriota bacterium
CGGCCACGTTCAATCTCGAAGTCCCGCACCCAACGTCCGCCGTTCGGCAGCGTGATCTCGACATTGTGATGTCCAGGTTCCAGTTCGATCACGCGCACGTCGGTTGAAGTGTTGCCTTCGGGCTTACCGTCGATACGCAAAGGAAAACCGCCCGGGTTAGTCGTGATCTCTATCTGTCCATACTTGACCTTGCGCTTCTTTTTCGCGTAGGCGGTCGTCGACGTGCAGGCCAGGCCGAATGACAACGCGATCGAGAGTGTGATCGCAACCTTAATCACGCCTGAGTATGAATGAGCGGCACGCATAATGTTTTTCTGCTTCATCGTTACACCTCCGTCGTGGCCGCGGCTTGCTTGCTCGCGCGCATTTTAGCGTAACGACGACGAGCGCCTGCACTCAAAGCAACGATACCTGATCCGAACAAGAACAACGAAGCCGGCTCAGGGATCGGCGGCGTTGGCGTCGGGGTCGGCAATACAGGCGGTGGCGGAACCTTATGATGATGATGACAAACGCCAGTCAGGCAAATCAAAGGAATCAACGCCAGGAAAGGCCACTTCGGAAAACCACCACCCACGGAAGGAATCTCTCCGCAATCGCAAATGGTGCCGTCGACTTGATCCTGCTCGAAGACTTGCACATCGGCTGACGGCTGCTGAGGGGCAACCTCAGTTCCGGACGCGAGCGAAGGCGCGACTGCCTCAGTACTGGTACCGACTGACGCAGCCGTCGATTGACCATCGCCTGCGACAGCAGGAGCGACCGAACCCAGGGACGGCGTTGAAGCCGTGCCCGAAGCGGTCGGCTCCTGCGCTATTGCTCGCAGGCGCAACCGCTGAAACTGGCCGCCATTTTGTAGGTCGCCCATCACATTTACGACATCGGCGAATTTTATCGGGCTGGCTTGTGCCGGCACTGCTATTAACAGCAGCAGGCTAAGCATCGTTCCGATAGGCCGGAAAAAACGAGTCCTCATCTGGTTAGGCAACTCCCTCCTCAAGACGTTGGGGCCGGTGTTCTTGCTGCGCTTTGTCATTGGGCACTCACTGAATTCTGATTTTCGAAGACACAACTCGAAACGACCTGCCGCGAGTACAAGTCTCCAAGAACCCTTTAAGGGCTTGTTTGACTTGTTAGGAAAACACAGCGAATGAAGAGGGTATTCCAGTTTCAAATAGGGATTTAGCCGGATTTTGCTGCAAGATGAAAGGAGAAGACGCGGGCTCTCTCAGCCAGAGCCCGCCTTCAGTTCAACCTCATTCGTGACTATTGGCAGCGGCGTCGGCCTGCCGATTTTCATCGCGCAGCACGGCCTTGCGAGACAACTTGATCTTGTTGCCGTCTTTGCCTATGCATTTGACCATGATCTGCTGGCCTTCCTTTAACTCGTCGCGCACGTCGCGGATGCGACGGTCTGCGATCTCAGAAATATGCAGCAAGCCGTCAGTGCCGGGAAAGATTTCGACAAAGGCGCCAAAATCCACGATCCGGCTCACCGTTCCCACATAGGTCTGTCCGACCTCGGCTTCGGCGGTGAGGCCGCGAATACGATTGACGGCGGCTTCGGCAGCCGCGCTATCAGCCGTGGCGATTGAAACGGTGCCATCGTCCTCGACGTCAATCTTCGCGCCGGTTTCCTCGACAAGCGCACGAATCACCTTGCCGCCTGGTCCGATGACGTCGCGAATCTTATCCGGACTGATTTTGATCTTGATGATTCGTGGCGCATAGGGCGAGATACCGGCCCGCGGGGCATCCAGCGTTTGCCCCATTATGTCCAGAATATACAGCCGTCCTTTCTTCGCTTGCTCAAGAGCTTCCGCCATGATCTGCGCGTTGACGCCGGCGATCTTAATGTCCATCTGCAGGGCCGTGATTCCATCGCGCGTGCCCGTAACTTTGAAATCCATGTCGCCGTAATGATCCTCTGCGCCGGCAATGTCGCTAAGAATCGCGTACTTGTTTCCCTCCATGACTAATCCCATTGCCACACCCGCGACTGAAGACTTCAAGGGGACGCCCGCGTCCATCAGCGCCAAGGCGCCGCCGCATACGCTGGCCATTGACGAGGAGCCGTTTGACTCGGTGATGTCCGAGACGATGCGGATCGTGTACGGAAAAACTGTATCGTCTGGAAGGACAGCCTCGAGCGCGCGCCGAGCCAGGGCGCCGTGTCCGATCTCTCGACGACCCGGACTGCCGAATCTTCCAACCTCGCCGACTGAGTACGGCGGGAAGTTATAGTTGAGCATGAAGCGGCGCTTTACTTCGCCCTTCTCCAGATCATCCATGAACTGCTCGTCTTCCTTGGTCCCCAGCGTGGTTGTGACCATCGCCTGGGTTTCGCCACGCGTAAACAGCGCTGAACCGTGCGTACGCGGCAGCCAGCCTATTTCGCAATCGATCGAACGAATCTCCGAGAAGCGTCGGCCATCCGGCCGGCGGCGATGATTCAGTATGTCGTCGCGAAAAATCTTTTCCTTCAAGTGATCGAAACATGTTTTGGCCATCGCGCGCCGTTCGGGCTGATCTTCCGGATATGACTCGACAACTTCTTTTTTCAGAGCGTCGACGGCGGCATAACTCGCGCGTTTTTCCTGTTCGGTAGTATCAAGCGCAGCCCGCAGACGTTCCGTATAGTTGCGCTCGATTTCGCCGACCAGTTCTTCATTAAGTGGAGTCGGCTCGACCGGGCGCTTTTCAACTCCAAGCGCTTTGTAGAGTTCTTTCTGCCAGCGACACAGCCGATTGATCTCCTTATGCGCGAGCATTAACGCCTCGACCATAATCGCTTCAGAAACTTCCTGCGCACCGGCTTCGACCATTACGATCGCTTCTTCAGTGCCGGCAACGATCAGATTTAGTTTTGATTCGCGAATTTCGTCGTAGGTCGGATTGACGATATAACGACCATCAATGAGGCCGACCCGCACTCCGGCGATCGGATTGGGAAATGGAATGTCGGAAAGGTAAAGCGCGCAGGACGCACCCGTAATCGCGACGACGTCTGGATTGTTATCCTGATCGGCCGAGACTACGGAAGCCACGACTTGCGTTTCGTTGCGATAGCCGTCGGTGAACAGCGGCCGGCACGGCCGATCAATCAGCCGGCTGGTCAGCACTTCCTTTTCATTCGGCCGGCCTTCGCGCCGAAAATAGTTTCCGGGAATTCGTCCAGCCGCGAAAAATGCTTCCCGGTACTCAACCGTCAGCGGGAAAAAGTCTATGCCTTCACGGGGTGTGAGCGCTCCTACCGCCGCGCATAAAACCATCGTATCGCCATATCGAATCACACACGATCCGTCCGCCTGCTTGGCAACGCGACCAATTTCCACGGTGAGGTCGCGATCACCGACCCTGATTGATTCCTTTAGATATTTCTTAACTGACATTTCTGTACGTCTCCTTTTGACGACGCCGACCGTTTCAGGTCGGCACGCAACGTCTCATCCGCTACGATTTGGTTAGTTGTCGGGACGCGCTGAACCGCTCAACGCTATTAACAGCGAAGGCGGCAGAGCCTAGCCGTGAAGCTCTCGCCGCCTTCGTCATGTTCAAGGCCACACGCGCCGCCTGGTTTCCTGTATCGCCGTCACGTTCGGCTCGGTCACAAGCTCTTCGATAGACGCGGGCTTTTCTACTTGTCAGAGATTCGAAGATTTTCTCTCTCGTTAGTTTCGGTTGTTCTAGTTCCTTCGTTGATTGATTGCCGGTCGTCACCGACGCAACCCGAGTCGACCGACTACTTCGTGATACTGCTGTATATTCGTCCGCTTCAAGTAATCGAGCAAGCTTCGCCGCTGCGAGACCATCTTTAGCAGCCCGCGACGGGAATGATTGTCCTTCTTGTGGGTCTTGAAATGGTCGGTAAGTTCGTTGATGCGCCGGCTCAGCAGCGCAATCTGGACCGGAGCGGAACCCGTGTCGGCCTCATGTGAGCGAAAGTCGCTTACAATCGTTTCTTTTACGTCTCTTGTTAACGCCACCGCTAAAAATGGCCCTCCTTGATCGCAGTAAACCATGCGAGGTAAACCACGGAAAGTTCAAATTACGACCCAGAAGTTAACACTTCGGCTACGCCACTGTCCAGCCGCCAAATTTGCGATCCTATAAGCCCTAACTTGTCGAGCTTCATTTAGCCCGTGCGCCCTCAAACTTTGTCTGATAAGATTTTGCGCGCTGTTCCTGCAAAATCAATGAATCAAAGAATTCTAATTCTCGGTGGCGGATTCGGTGGTTTATTCACCGCCCTCGGTCTCGGCGGAAAACAGGACGTCACGCTGGTGAGCGATGAAGATCACTTCCTCTTCAAGCCGATGCTTTATGAGTATCTGAGTGGCGAGGTAGAAGCTTGGCACATCGCACCTGATTACAGAGAACTGATCGATGAAGGCACAAACTTCATTCGCGGAGAAGTTGCCGCGATAGATCTCGATACGCGCAAAGTTACGCTGGTAAACCGTTCCGAGCCGATTTCGTACGAGGTTTTGGTAATTGCGCTCGGCGCGGTGACGAACTACGCCGGCGTTGAAGGCGCGGAGCAGTTCACTTTGCCGTTTCGTACTCTCAACGATGCGAGTCGTTTGCGGCGACGGATGACGGAAGCGCTTGACCGCGTGCCACCGGCCTCCGCGCCGCAGGACACGCGGGGGAAACTGACTTTCGCGGTAGTCGGCGGAGGCGCGAGCGGCGTCGAGCTGGCGACTAAAATGGCTGATCTTTTGCGCGATGCGGTGAAAAGACGCGCGCTTCACGGTGAACCTCGGGTGCTGGTAATCGAGATGGCCGACCGGTTGGTGCCCGGCATGGGCCAGGAGATTCGCGGCTACGTCGAAGATGCTTTGGAAACCTCGCGCGTCGAGGTCCACACCGAAACGTCCGTCGTCAAAGTAACCGCAGGGGGAATAACGCTTGAGCATCAAAACACGCAGACTGAACTTGAAACTGGGGCCGTCGTCTGGGTCGCCGGCGTGCGCGTGAATCCGTTAATTGAGAAGCTCGCCGTCGAAAAAGATCGCCGCGGATTAATCATTGTCGAGCCGACGCTGCAAGTTCGCGGACGCGAAAATGTCTTTGCACTCGGAGACATTGCCTTTTACCAGGATGTCGTTCCCACGCTGGCAGGAACCGCTCAGCTTGCGTTCCAGCAATCTAGTTTACTTGCGCGCAATATAAAGGCGTCCGTCCAGGGGCGAGAATTGAAGTCAAAGCGTTTCGTCGAGCTTGGTGAAGCTGTCAGCCTAGGCACCGAGCGAGCCGCCGTGCTCTCAGCCGGTAAAGTGATCGGTGGACCATTGGCGCGCCAAGCGCGCTTTGCCATGTACACGTCACGCCTGCCTACCTGGCATCATCGCCTGCGCGTGGGCGCCAGTTGGTTCTTCGAAGGAACCGAGCCTCGCCCACTCCAGCCACTAGGATTCTGACTGCCGCTTTTAGATCTCAACAATGAACGAAGCGAAATCTGACTTCATGCCGACATCAACCGGCGACATGTCTACCGAAGAATTTCGCCGTTTCGGTCACGAGATTGTCGATTGGATCGCTGATTACTTTGAGCGTATCGAAGAACTGCCGGTGCTGGCGCAGATAGAACCCGGCGAGCTGAAAGCGCAACTACCTACATCACCACCACAAGTCGGCGAGTCCATGGAAGCAATTCTGGCCGACGTCGATCGCCTGATCGTCCCCGCGTTAACCCATTGGAGCCATCCTTCGTTCTTCGCTTACTTCGCCACCTCAACCTCCGCCCCGGGAATTTTTGGTGAATTGCTAAGTGCAGCGTTCGACGTGAAGTCAATGTTGTGGCGCACCTCGCCGGCAGCGACGGAACTGGAAGAAGTCGTGCTCGATTGGCTTCGACAGATGATCGGATTGGACGATGGGATGAGCGGATTCATTTACGATACCGCGTCAGTTTCCAGCATGCACGCGATTGCCGCCGCGCGCGAAGGTGTCGAGATGCGCATTCGCGAGGAGGGCATGAGCGGAAGAAAGGATTTGCCGTTGCTGCGCGTCTACGCGTCAGAGCAAGCGCACTCTTCAATCGACAAAGGAATCATTACGCTTGGTTTGGGCCAGCGCGCGCTGCGAAAGATTCCTGCTGATAGTGAATTTCGCATGGACCCGAGAGCGCTCGCGGAAGCAATCGATGAAGACAAGCGCGATGGCATGCTCCCTTTTTGTGTTGTGGCGACGGTTGGCACGACCTCGACTTCCAGCGTCGATCCGGTGCCGGCGATCGTTGAGGTTTGCGAAAAGCATGCGATGTGGCTGCATGTAGACGCTGCCTATGCGGGCTCAGCCGCCATCGTTCCCGAATTGCGTCACATTCTCGACGGTTGTGAGCGTGCAGACTCGCTCGTGCTCAATCCTCATAAGTGGCTGTTTACCCCCTTCGATCTTTCCGTACTTTATTGTCGTCACATGGATCTGCTGCGTCGCGCCTTTTCACTCGTCCCTGAATACTTGCGCACGCCGGAACAGGAGAAAGTACGCAGCGGATCGGATTACGGCGTGCAGCTCGGCCGTCGTTTCCGCGCGCTAAAACTTTGGATGATCATTCGCTATTTCGGTCATGAAGGGCTCGCTGCGCGCATTCGTGAGCATTGCCGCCTGGCAAAGTTGTTTGCGTCATGGATCGAAGTATCGGCTGATTGGGAGCTTATGGCGCCAGTGCCCTTTGCCTTGGTTTGTTTTCGAGCATGCCCGAAAGTGGAGGGCAAAACCGAAGAAGTTCAAGCGAAGCGATTGGACGCACTCAACGAAGCAATCATGCATGGTGTGAACGCCACCGGCAAAGCATTTCTGTCGCACACGAAGCTGAACGACAAACTCACTCTACGCCTTTCAATTGGAAACATTCGCACTACCGAGCGCCACGTGTGGCAGGTTTGGGAATTACTTAACGAGCAACTACAACGGCTTCACTGATCTTTGCGCCTTACGTCTTTTTGTTCTCTGCGGCTTTGCGCCAACCGCAAGCTGAGTTTCTCGCAAAGTCGCAAAGAAGGAAAGACGAAAGACGCAAAGAAGAACCTTCAATGACTGAAAACGAAATTGCGACGATCATTGTCGACGCTGCATACAAGGTTCATACACAACTCGTCCGGGCCTGCTGGAATCCGTTTATGAAACCGCAATGGCCCATGAGTTGACGAAGCGGGGAATGGGAATTCGACGCCAGCAAGGAATGCCGGTAATCTACGACACGATTCGAATGGAAATGGGCTTTCGGGCTGATTTGATCGTTAATGGCAAGGTCATCATCGAGATCAAATCAATTGAAGCGATCGCTCCGGTTCATCGCAAACAATTGTTGACTTACCTGCGACTAACGGACAAGAGACTCGGCTTGCTGATCAACTTCAATGTAGACTTGATTAAGAATGGGATCACGCGAGTCGTTAACAATCTCTAA
>QHXE01000944.1 GCA_003222835.1 Acidobacteriota bacterium
TCGGCAATCGGAAATCTATTGACCCGGAGCTCGAGTGACAGAGCGGCGGCCTTTTAAGCCGTGAGGTGCGGGTTTGAGCCCCGTCGGGTCAACCACTTCGCGGTGTAGCTCAACGGCCAGAGCACTCGATTGATAATCGAGCGATGTCGGTTCAATTCCCTCCACCGCGACCAAACGATCCTGGGTACGCAGGGCTTCCAGCCTGCCTCCATGGATTTGCCAAACAAAAGACAGCAGGCTGGAAGCCTGCGCACCCAAGTTTTTGCGGGATGGTGTAATTGGCAACACATCGGGCTTTGAACTCGAAGTTGAGGGTTCGACTCCTTCTCCCGCAGCCAATAGCGAGCAATCTTAACGCTCATTAGGCAAGACCGAGATTGGTAGTATAATACCGCGCTGATAAACGTAAGACTCCGTCTGATTGTTCACCCACAACCCTAGATCTTGGGAGCCGTCCATGACCTATTGGATCTTTGTTGAAAACTCTGGCGTCGCGGGTTTCGCTTGCGACGTATTGGTTCTAAAGTATGCTCAAGGCTTTCATGGTGCTGATGGGCTTGTAGCCTCCATTCTTGGTTTTGATGTTGCTGACAGGAAGATTCTGCTTCGTCCGAATGAACATTTATTACTGCCATCTGGTGGCAGTTTGGCCGCCAAGAACGTCATTCGGCCCAATGACCGCTTTCACTTTGGCATTTCTTCCGCAATCAGATGAGTTGTCTTGGGTGGATTAGGGCCGAGATGGAATGCCTGAGCGCGCTCTTCTATTTCGCGATCCTTCTCCGTGATCCTTTCGTGTTGCCGCAGATGATCGGCCCACGATTCAGTCACAAAGCTCTCGACGTATCTTTGCGGGTCGGCCGTATCGCGAAGCAGGTTCCAGCGGATCGCGCCGTCGCGTTGACGTATCCGCTTCATCTCTTTCATTGCTTCGAGGAATTCCTGGGCAGTTTTTGGATCGATTCGATATTCAACTGTAGTAATTGCTGGTCCCTCCGACGCCTCGGTATCGATCATCATTACGGGCTCGGGCCAATGCATCGAAGGAGCAAGCGAAATATTGTCGTTACCAACGAGACGAAAACGCCACGTCACTAAAGGTCCAATGAGCAGACCAATGGCGGCGGCCAAGAGCGCAGAGGAAACAGCGAAGCGCGCCGCCACAAAACCCCAGACGGCGCTGCCGGCGGCGAGACCACCCATGAAGACGAGTAGGTAAACAGCCATGGCGCGGGCGCGAACCCACGACAGCGTAACAGTCTGCGCGGAAACGTTCAAGCTCGCCAACACCACAATCCATGCGACTCCGCCGCTCGCCAAAGTAACGGCCAGCACTGCGAAAGAGTGGACGTAGGCAAGAGACATTGTGGCTAAACCAAACACGACACTGCCGACGGCCACTGATTGATTTGTTGAAAACCGGTCTCGCAGCTTCGGCAGCAACCACGCGCCGGCGAGTGCCCCGAAACCGACGCAACCCAGGAGCAGACCGTAGCCGAATGAGCCGAGACCCAGATGTCTACGGGCTTGTTGAGGAAGAAGTGCCCAAAGTGCGCTCGCGCAAATGATGAAGCTGCCACTGCGGATTAGAACTGTTTGCAGTTCCGGCGAGTGGCGTATATAGCGCGTACCGGCGCGCATAGCTCCAATGATTTCTTCGGGTGGTAGCTTGCTTTTTCGAGGAGCGGGTCGCCAACGATAGACGACCATCGTTATTCCGACAAAGGAAGCTGCATTAAGCAAAAAGACTGCCCATGGACCAGACGCGGTCACAATGAAACCGCCCAATGCTGGTCCAATTGCG
>QHXE01000127.1 GCA_003222835.1 Acidobacteriota bacterium
TGCCTAGTGGTCGTTCCCACGGCGCTGGCGGTGCTGTACTTCGGGCTGCTCGCGCACGACGTGTACGTTTCGGGGTCGCAGTTCGTCGTGCGCACCGTGCAGCGCGCAATGCCCACTGGCCTCGGCAGTCTCCTACAGAGCACAGGTCTCACCCAGGGCAGTGAGGATGTCTACAGCGTTGAGGCTTTTCTGACCTCCCGCGATGCATTGCAGAGCCTCGAGGAGCGGCACCATCTCAAGCGCTCCTTCGGCAGTCACAAAGTCGATCAGTTGACGCGCTTTGACCCGCTGGGATGGGATGACAGCTTCGAGGCTTTGCTCCGCTACTACCAGAAATTCATCGTCAACGCCGACCTCGATTCGAGCTCCTCGATCGTCACCGTGACGGTGCGTGCCTTCAGCGCCCAGGAGGCTCACGCCATCAATGAGGACCTCCTCGCAATGAGCGAGGATTTCGTCAACCGGTTGAACGAGCGTGCGCGTCGGGATCTGGTGCGTTTCGCCACCGCCGACGTGGACAGCGCCGAGCAACAGGAGCGCGCCGCGGTCCTGGCGCTCTCCAAGTATCGCAATGACAAATCGTTGTACGACCCCATCAAGCAGTCTGACCTCCAGATCCAGGAGGTCGGAGCGCTGCAGGCTGAGCGCGTCGCCACGCGCAAGCAGCTCGCCGACGTGCGTGCGATGGCCAGGGACAATCCGCAGATCCCGGTGCTGGAAAACCGGGTGCGCGTCCTGTCGGGCACGATCGCGTCGGAGATGGCGAAGGTGGCGGGCGACCGCGCCTCGCTCTCGAGCAAGGTGCCGCAGTACGAGGGAATCACGCTTGATCGGGATTTCGCCGCTAAGTACCTCGAGGTCGCACTGGATTCGCTGCAACAGGCGCGCGCAAACGCGATGAGCCAGCAGCTGTACATCGAGCGCATCGCCCAACCGAACCAGCCGGATGTCGCGATCGAGCCCAAGGCGCTGCGGAACGTGGCCGCAACGCTGCTGCTGAGCCTGATCGTCTGGGCTCTGACCTCTCTGCTGGTCGCCGCCGTCAGGGAGCACGCCGACTGATGGACCGTACGGCACCGCAACCGGACTTTCTGCGCTCGCTGGCGATCCAGACCCGGGTGATCGGCGCGCTGGTCATGCGCGAGATCATCACCCGCTACGGCCGTCACAACATCGGCTTCATGTGGGTCTTCGTCGAGCCGATGATGTTCACCACCGGGGTGCTGGGGGTCTGGTCCCTGGTGCACACGCACGCCAGCAAGCTGCCGCTGGTGCCCTTCGTGGTGACGGGCTATTCGACGGTGCTGCTGTGGAGAAACACCATCAACCGGTGCGGCAACGCCATCGAGCCGAATCGGGCGCTGCTGCATCATCGTAACGTCCGCGTCGTCGACCTGTTCATCGCGCGGCTATTGCTGGAGGTCGGGGGCGCCACTCTATCCTTCATGACGCTGGCGACGCTCCTGACTCTGGCCGGGGTGATGCCGCCGCCCGACGACATCCTCGCCTGCGTAACCGCCTGGCTGCTGCTGGCGTGGTTTGCCGTTTCCATGGGGCTAATCGTCGGCTCGCTGGTGGCCGCGTTCGACCCTGTCGAGCGGGTCTGGCACGTGCTCAGCTACCTGTTTCTGCCGCTGTCGGGAGCCTTCTACATGGTCGACTGGCTTCCGTCGCGCGTGCAATCCCTGGCATTGCTGCTGCCGACCGTGGACTGCACCGAGCTGCTGCGTGAGGGGTTCTTCGGCACCCGGGTTCACGCGCACTATGACCTTGGCTACCTCGTCGGGGTCAACGGCGTGTTGCTGCTGCTTGCCCTGGTGAGCGCGAAGCGCGTTTCAGTGACGGTGGAGGGCGAATGATCCGCCTGGAGAACATCGTCAAGCGCTACCGCACACGCGCCGGGAGCCACATCGTCCTCAACGGCGTCAGTGTGGAGGTGCGCAAGGGAGACAAGCTCGGGGTCCTCGGCCGGAACGGCGCCGGAAAATCCACGCTCATCCGCATCATCAGCGGCGCGGAGCTCCCCAACAGCGGTCGCGTGACCCGCCAGATGGCCGTCTCCTGGCCCCTCGCCTTCGGCGGCGCATTCCAGGGAAGCCTGACGGGCCTGGACAACATACGCTTCATCTGCAGAGTCTACGGGGCAGATTTCCACGCCGCCCGGCCTTTCGTCGAGGAGTTCTCCGAGCTCGGCAAGTACCTCCGCGAGCCCGTAAAGACCTACTCCTCGGGCATGCGTGCGCGCCTAGCCTTCGCCATCTCGATGGCCATCGAGTTTGACTGCTTCCTGATCGACGAAGTCATCTCGGTCGGCGACTCGCGCTTCCACGAGAAATGCCGGCGCGAGCTGTTCGAGAAGAGAAGCGACCGGGCGATGATCATCGTCTCGCACGAGGCTCACAACATCCGTGAGCACTGCTCCCGCGCCTGTGTGCTCCATGAAGGACTGCTGCGGGAATTCGCCGATGTCGATGCGGCATATTCTGATTACAACCGCACGTGAGCTTGGCGTGAAGGACACAGTGAAGCCCACTCGTAAGCCGCGCGTGCTGCTGGAGCTACGCCCCGCGTTTGACGGTTACGCGGGGATCCCGCAGGAGACCCGCCTGCTGTTTCGCGGCCTGCGCATGCTGGAATCATGCGAAGTCGCCGGCATGCTGCAGACCTCGCACCGCATCCTCGCGAAAGGCACGCCCAAAGACAACACCCTGCTCGAAGCGTTGTGGCTGACGGAAGCACTCAAGATCAATCGCTATTCGCGCGTAGTGCTCTCGGCCGCCGAGCGGCCTTACATCACCGTCCTGGATCGCCTGCTCGAGGCCTGTGAACGACGCTTGTTGTCCGTCAGGCTGACGCTGCAGGCGCTGGTGGATCTCAGCAGCACCAAGCTCTGGACCTTTCGTGGCAAGTACTTCGAAGATTTCATCTGGCGCGCCCTGTTCGCCAAGTCATTGCCCGCCTCGGACTTCGAGCTGGTCACGAGCGCCAGGCAACTGGTGTGCCGCCTGCCCTGGAATACGATGCACATGGCGGGACTGAACACGCTCATGTTCAGACGCCAGGCCAAGTACCCGAAGCTGCGCACTTCCGGCATCGACATTTTCATCTCCCAGACTCCCTTTCCCGGTCGCGTCACTCGTGGGACCTCAATGGTCGTGCGCTATCACGATGCGTTGCCGGTGTTCATGCCACATACCATCCCGGACAAGTCGCTCCACCAGGCGACTCACTTTCACGCGCTCTCCGCCAACGTCCGAGCCGGCGCACGCTTCGCCTGCGTTTCGGAGGCCACGCGCAATGACCTGCTGCGCATGTTTCCGCGGGCGGAAACCCAGGCGGTCGTCATCCACAACATGGTGTCCCATCACTATTTCAACGAGACCTCCGACCCTGAGTTGGTACCGGGAATCATCCGGGCGCGTCTGCACGAAGGTGACCCGACCAAAGGGGTGGAGGTGCAGCCGAAGTTCCTGACCCTGCGGGAGCAGGAGAGCTTCTACGCCCGCAACCTGCGAAGGAAGCCGTTGCGGTATCTGCTGTGCGTCTCGACCATAGAACCGCGCAAGAATCACGTCCGTCTGCTCGCCGGCTGGGAGGCGCTCAAAGCGAGCATCGATCCGGACATCAAGCTGGTAGTCGTCGGTGGTCTCGGCTGGGACTACGCCCTGACTCTTCGCGGCTTCCGGCCGTGGATCGATCGCGGTGAGCTGTTCATGCTCAATGCCGTTCCAGCGCCGGATCTGCGCGTCCTGTACCGTCACGCAACCGCTACGGTCTGCCCAAGTGTCGGCGAGGGCTTCGACTTCTCCGGTGTCGAGGCGATGCGCAGCGGGGGCGTGGTCATCGCCTCCGGCATCGCGGTACACCGCGAGGTCTACCGCGACGCCGCCGCATACTTCGATCCCTATTCGACCGCGGAGCTGGTCACGGCGTTGAAGCACACGCTGTACGGGGAGCAGGCGACGCGCGTGCAAGAGCACCTGCGGCGCTGCGGCGAGGAAGTCTCGGCGCGCTATCTGCCGGCGGAGATCCTGCCGCAATGGGATCGCTTCCTGTCGCGGGTGTTTGCCGGGCGCACGCTCGAGGGTGCCGAGATCGGCGCGAGCGCTCCGCCGCGGGCACCCGTCAGCGCGACCGAGGAGAGCTGACATGGCCGTGTCACCGGAGGCAGTCACCTGGGCTTATCGCTTCTTTCTCGGCAGAGAACCGGAATCTCAGGAGGTCATCGCAGCGCACCTCTCTGCGCAGGATGCAACACATCTTGCGCGGCTGCTGATAAGCTCCGGAGAGTTTACCTCGCGGAAGCGACATCTGGCGTTGCGGCTGCCTACCGAGCGGCCGGAGCTGGCGCGCCTGGAGGTCGAAAGTGAAGCAACCCCCGCTGAAATCGCCGCTTGCCTTGAAAAGATCGAGGCTGCCTGGTCCCATCTAGGTGCCGTCAGGCCGCACTTCTCGGTTCTGAGCCAGGAGAAATTCCGGCCAGACAGGCTGCCCGAAGGACTGGACGATTTCTGGGACAGCGGACAGCGCGAGGCCGGGCAGGTTCTCGCAACTCTTGCGCGTCATGAGTTTGCCATCTCCGGCAAGACCTGTGTCGAATACGGATGTGGCGTCGGCAGGGTGACGGTCGGCCTGGCTGCTCGCTTCGCACGAGTCGATGCCTACGACATCTCCACGACGCATCTGGAGCTAGCGAGGCAGCGCGCTCGGGACTCGGGTGTCTCCAATGTGCGCTTCCACGAGTGCCCGACTACCGCCATGGCCGATCTCGAGGCGTGCGACGTCTTTTACTCCCGCATCGTCTTTCAGCATAACCCCCCGCCGGTGATCGCGGAGTTGATCCGCAGGGCGTTGACAGCGCTGCGGCCGGGCGGGATTGCCATCTTCCAGGTGCCCTCGCACCTGCCGGGCTACTCCTTCAAGCTTCGGCAGTGGCTGCAGACGGATCACGCTCTCGACATGCAAATGCACTGCCTGCCTCAGCAGAGGACTTTTGCGCTGATTAATGAGTCACGCTGCACCGTCCTCGAAGTGAGGGAGGACAGTGCTACTGCGGCACGCGCCGACAGCATCTCAAATACCTTCGTGGTTCAGAAGCAGCACCCCTCGCTGCCGCGCGGGCTTCAGGCGTCCGTCAGGACTGCGTCCGGTGCGTCTGGATAGATTCTATGCGCAGGAGCTCGTCGATGCGATCTACAGGGGCGCGCTTGCGCGCCCCGCGGATCCTGCGACCCGCCAGCGCTGCGCAGCGCTGCTGAGCAAGTCCCCGGCCCTCAGCGAGGTGCTGAGGGCTGCCCTTGATTCTTCCGAATTTCGCCACAGGAGTCTGGCAGACCTTGCCCCTGAACTCGTCGATGCTCTCTTCAGGAGCCTGCTGGAGCGCGACCCGGAACCGAACGCCAGGACCGCCTACAGCGTCGAGCCTGCCAGCAAGGGCCGACTCAGCGATATCGCAGCCGAGATAACCCAGTCGAAAGAGTTCCGGGAGAGACTCTTTGCGGTCTTCGCGCCTTCCCTCACCCAGTCGGCATTCGAGGCACTGCTGGGCCCTGCACGCGGTCCACAGGCGGCCTCACACTACGACAAGCCTCCTGCCAACAGCCGCGAGCTGGGCGTGCTCCTCAGCAGCATCGTCCAGTCCGAGGACTTCCGGCGGACGCACCGCGCATCGTTCGCGCGCGAGTGGCTGCAGGCGCTGCTGCGCGCGCTGCTCGGCCGGGAGCCCGCGCCTGAGCTGATCAGCTCGCACTGCAAGACTCTGCAGGACGGAGCCGACACCCGAGCAATCATCGATTCGATCCTGAACTCGCCGGACTGCGCGCAGATACGCACTCCCGCGTTGGCAGCGCAACTGGTGGGGGCGATATTTTCCGGTCTGCTGGGTCGCGCCCCCGATCCGCAAGCGCTCGCCCATTACACGAAGAGAATCGCGGCAGAAGGCGACATAGCGCTCATTCTGACAGAGGTCATCCGCTCCGATGAGTTCGCCAGAAAATACCCGCGCGGCCTGCCGCGACGTCCCTCCATGGCTACCACGATCAGCCACACCACGCCGGGATTCTCTGCCCGAGACCTGCAGATCCCGAAGGTGGTTTTCCTGCATCATCCCAAGAGCGGGGGAACCACGCTGCACCACATCTTGGCGAGAGCGTTTGCCAAGGACGAGATATGTCCTGAGCGCTTCAATGGTCTGCGACACTTTCCCGCCGGTGAGCTCGCGCGCTATCGCTTCTTCTCCGGACACTTCGACCTGCCGTCGGTGCATCTGATTCCCGGCTGCAAGAAGATCGTCACGATGGTACGCGAGCCGGTTGCCAGACTGATCTCGTTGTATTACTTCCAGCGCGCGCACCGCGCCGAAGTAATCGAGAAGAAAGACCTCGAGCTGGCGCGCCTTGCCAACAAGTATGCAATGAAGGAGTTCTTTCTTGCCCCCGAAGTGCGCGCGCATCCCGCGATCAATAACTCGCTCACGCGCATTCTCGTAGACACTATGGAAGGTGAGCGGTGGGAGCAGAACGCTCGCCTGAGTGTCACGGACAGTGAGCAGTACGCGCAGCTCGCGCTTCGCGAGCTCAGTGCGCTCGACGCTTTCGGGCTCATGGAGCGTTATGCAGAGTCGACGGAACTGATTTGTGCGGCGCTCGGCTTCGACGCCCCTGGGACGATCGAAGCCCGGCAGGTATTTGATGTGATCACCACCGAGGAGCCGGGGTTGAGAAGGATCGAGAAGGAACCCGTCACCGGCGAGATCCGGACACTGATCGAGGGTCTGGTGCAGACTGACCGGCAAGTCTATGCGCGCGCGCGCGGCCTGTTCGACGAACGGCTCGCGACACACAGACGCCGCAATTCTGCGATTAAGGCGAGACCCGAGGGCAAGAACGAGCGTAAGGCGCTCGTTCGCGAGCAGTAGCGAGGCTGGCAACTCCCGGAACTTCGTGGGGCGCAGCGCAGATGTACAGAGTAGTCCGATATTTTCTCCTGGCGTGCATGCCACCAGTCGCTCTGTGCGTCACGGATCCCTTGCGCGCGGGCAGCGCCGCCGAGGGACTCTCCGGTCGCGTAATTCTCGGCTACCAGGGCTGGTTCGGCTGTCCCGGGGACTATGCGGGCAACCGACGCTGGCAGCACTGGGTGATCCAGGGCAGTGACACCAGCAGCCCAACGCCGCAAAACATGCGCGTTGACCTGCTGCCGGCGCTGCAGGGACTTCCGCAGGAGGATCTGTGCCGAACGGGAATGACCGCACCTGACGGCACGGTCATCTGGCTGTTCTCGTCGCAAAATCCCAGGGTCGTTCTCGAGCACTTTCGACTGATGTCGACTCACTCGATCGACGGCGTG
This sequence comes from Acidobacteriota bacterium, assembly GCA_003222835.1. The sequence continues at coordinate 7,348 of QHXE01000127.1, forward strand.
GCGGTGCAGCGCTTCATTGGCATCATCGATGACCGCCCGGACAATCCGCAAGGCAGGGAACGCAGTGATCACATGATCGAAAACGTGCGAGCCGCAGCGGAAGCGACGGGTCGCGTGTTTTTTGTCACCTATGACGTTTCCGGTGCACCCGCGGACACTGTGGTCGCCGACATTCGGCGTGATTGGCAACACCTCACCAGGGATCTTCAGCTTACAGCGAGCGCAAATTATCTACGCATCGATGCGAAGCCCGCTCTTGAACTGTGGGGCTTCGGATTCACCGATCGCCCGGGATCACCCACAGAAGTCGCGCAACTGATCGCCGACCTGAAACAAGGGCAACACGAGCTGCAGGCCGTAGCCCTGATTGGAGGTGTTCCCACCAACTGGCGAACCTTGACCGGCGACTCCCAAGGCGATGCGCGCTGGGCCGGGGTCTACCGCAGCTATGATGTCATCAGCCCATGGTCCGTGGGTCGCTTTCGCGACGACGCCGGAGCGGCTGCATTCCTGCACGATCGCGTTCTGCCTGATGTCGCCGAAACCACCCGTCTTGGGATCGCGTACCTGCCGGTGGTATTCCCGGGGTTCTCGTGGTCCAACCTGCAGGAGAGGCGCGGCCAGCCGGGCAAGGCCATCCTGAATGAGATTCCGCGCCGCTGCGGAAATTTTCTCTGGCATCAGATCGCCAACCTGACGGGCAGCCACGTGCCGGCAATTTATGGCGCAATGTTTGACGAGATGGACGAAGGTACCGCAATGCTTCCTGCCGTGACACGTCCGGACAGGCTGCCAGCGGGGGGAAGATTTGTCTTCCTCAATCAGGAGGGATGTTCACTTCCGTCCGACTGGTATCTGAGAGTCATGGGCCCGGCGTCAGAGTTTCTTCGCAAGTCGCAAGCAGCGCCGCATCGACTTGATGCGGTGCTCAGGCCGTAAGTCCAAGAGATGTCCATGAAGCCTCTGTACCGCCTTGCTCTGAGACTGTGTGCGCCGGATATAGTCAGCGACCTATATCGGGCCATTCTTGGCAGAGATCCCGACCGGGAAGGATCGGCTGCGTATGCGGAACAATTGGGCCCGCCGGGGAGTCTCACCGGCGTTGTCGCAGACATCTGTCGCTCGCGCGAAGCTTGGGAACGAAATCTCTACGCGCGTCCCGATGAGCTGTTGCGCCTGATATTTCGCGGCCTCTGCGGAACCGGACCGGGTGCCGCTGCACACGGCAGGTACACGGCGCAGCTCACGAGCAGCAGAGATCTCCCGGAAACACTGGCAACTGCCTTGGAATCCCAGGAGCTGTGGGAAGCGATCGTTCGCTGCCAGGCCGGCCAGATCGTCGCCTCGGCGTGCCGCAGCCTGCTGCGGGCGGAGCCTGATGAGCCGCTGCGACACGCGTATTGCAATCAGCTGACCGAAAGCAAAGACCTCCAGCAGCTGCTGTCGAGCATTGCGGGCTCACGAGAGCACTGGGCGATGTCGGTATCCGCAAGGGCGGAGGAGCTCGTCCACGGGGCGTACGAGTCCCTGTTAAAGAGGAAACCCGATCAGCAGGCTTTGCGCGACTATGCCAGGCAGCTCAGGGAGAGCGCGGACCTGTCGCGGATATACACCAGCATTGCGCAGTCCCAGGAGCACTGGGAGCGGCTCCTGGCACTCAGGACGGAAGACCTGGTCCGGAGCGTGTACGACGGACTCCTTGATCGAGAGCCCGACGACCATGCCCTGCGTGTCTACAGCGCTCAGCTCAGGGAGAACAAGAGCATCGCGAAGCTCCTCGCGGCCATCGCAAGATCACAAGAGCACCGGAACCGGCTGTTCGCCGGCAGAGCCGAGGAAATGATCCAGGCTGCTTACACGGGGCTCCTGAATAGGGAGCCGGACGAGGAGGCGCTGCGTACTTACAGCAAACAGCTCAGGGAAAGCGAGAGCCTCGCGGTAGTGCTGGCGAACATCGCGCATTCGCGAGAGCACTGGCACAACATGCTCGGGCAACGGGCCGACGAGCTTGTGCGCGGAGCGTGCGAAGCGCTGCTGGAGCGCCTGCCAGATGAGCAGGCGATGCGCGGCTATGCCGTGCATCTCAGGGACACCAGGGATCTGCCACGGTTTCTGTCCACCATCGCCCAGTCGCAGGAGCACTGGACCATGCTCCTGGATCTGAGAGCGGAGGAACTGGTGCGCAGCGCTTACCATGCGCTGCTGAAGACGGAGCCCGACGCCCAGGCTTTGCAGCTCTACTGCGCCCAGTTGAGAAACAGCCGGAGTGTGCCACAGCTTCTCGCTACGCTTGCCGACTCTCCCGAGCATTGGAGAGCAACCCTCGCGTCCAGAGCGGCTGAGCTCGTGGACGCCGCTTACCAGGGGTTGCTCGCGCGAGCGCCGGACGAGCAGGCCCTGGGTCACTACTCCGCACAGCTCGCGGAACACAAAGACCTCGCCGGGCTCCTGGCCAACCTCTCCGAATCCCAGGAGCATTGGGCGCAGCTCCTGGCCCTCAGATCCGAAGACCTGGTGAGGTGCGTGTACCGAGCCCTGCTCAACAGGGAGCCGGACGAAGAGGCGCTGCGTTCTTACGCCGAACATGTCCGGCAGGACCGGAGTCTGACTCGGTTGTTGTCGGCCGTGGCGGATTCGGACGAGCACTGGCGGATTCTCATGGCCGCCCGAGCCGAGGAGCTCGTCCGCACCGCCCACCAGGAACTAAGCGGCACAGAGCCCGAAGAGAACATGGTGCGCTCCTGCGCTGCCCAGCTGCGCGAGACCAGGGATCTGCGGCCTCTCCTGTCGTCGGTCGCACGCTCTCCGGAACACCGGGACGCGATACTGGCGATCAACGCGGAAAGCGTAGTACGGGCTGTTCACCGGGGCACGCACAACAGGGAGCCGGACGACCAGACTCTCGCGCGGCACCTCACGAAGTTCACTGCCAGCAGAGACTTGTCGGCACTCGTCGCCGACATTGCCTCATCCCCGGAACAGCGCGCACCCAACTCGAAAGGACACGCCTGGCCGCATCCGTCGGCTTCCTATGAGAAACCGACTCTGGTGTTCCTGCACATCCAGAAGACCGCGGGAACAAGCGTGCAAAACATGCTTCGCGAAGCATTCGCACCGGAGAAGATCTACCGCGAGTACGTCGACACGCTTCATCTGCATTCCCCGGCCGAATTGTCCGCGTATTCCGTGTTTGCCGGACACTTCAATTACGACTCGCTCGCTTTCATCCCGCGAAGAAAGATCAGCGCCATAACCTTCGTTCGTGAACCCAGGAAAAGGCTGACATCCCTCTACAACTTCTGGCGCGCTCACGAGCCGACTCATCGCAGTTACTCGGGCGGCGTCGTGCTGGCGAATCAACTGTCGATGCGTGAGTTCTTTTTAACCCCGGAGATCGAAGACCGGGGCGTGTGGAATCACATGACGTGGGCGATCATGGGCGAAAGGTGTTGGCGACATTGGCGCAACACACTTCGGTCCGCCGCCGAAGACGCGCAACCCGAAGCGGAATTTCTCGCCCGGACAGTTCGACCGGCAATACGCCAACGACTCAGAGAGTTCCTGTTTGTCGGAATACAGGAGGACTTCGCGCGCTCGGCGCAATTGTTATTCAAGGCGATCAACCGCCGGCCGCCGACCGTACGAGCGGATCATTCGCTCAGGAACCTGATGACGGGAGATCCGCATTTCAAGAAGAACCTGCGCCGGCAGTCAGTGACAGCGGAGGTCGAGGCGGCAGTCAGCCGGCTCGTGGTACTCGATGATATCGTTTACGGCGAGGCCAAAGCGCTGTACGCGGAGCGGCTGAGCGGAGCTCGCGAACAAGTTGAGCAGCCACGGGGGCGAGATAGGGCCCGGAACCCTGCGGCCGGACGGCACAGCCTGAAGCGGCGGTCGCAGCGATGACAATGGCCAGATTGGCGTCCGTAGCACCGCGAATCGGATTGCTCCTGGCGGCCGTATCGCTTGCCGCGTGTAGCGTGCTGCCGACCAGTGGGCCGTCGTCGCGCGAGATCAAGGCCGGCGCAGCCGTCGGTATCCGGGTAATCGACGTCGACGATACGGTGACGCGGCAACTGCAGGAGCGGCGCTCGCAGCTCCTGTTCTCTGATGTGTTTCCAGGCGCGCCGGCAAGCGATCAAATCGTGCAGCCGGGCGACGTGCTCGATATTTCGGTGTGGGAAGCCCCGCCCACCGTGCTCTTCTCTTCCGGCAGCGGCTCAGCCTCGCTGACCCAGCGCGACAGCGTCTCCGGCAGCGGAACGACTTCGAACGTCACGACGCTGCCGCAGCAGATGGTCGATGCCGGAGGGACCATATATGTTCCGTTCGCCGGACCGATCGCGGTTGCGGGCAAGACCCTGCCGCAGATCGAGGCGGAGATCACCCGCCAGCTGGCGAGGAAGGCCAACAGACCGCAGGTACTGGCGCGCCTGGCTGCCAACAACACTGCCTATGTCACCATAGTCGGCGAGGTGGCGAACAGCACGCGCATGTCGCTCACGCCTCGCGGCGAGCACCTGCTGGACGCGCTCGCGGCTGCCGGCGGTACCAGGCAAGCGATCGGGAAGATCACCCTGCAACTCACTCGCGGTTCGACGGTGCACTCCCTGCCCCTCGATACCATCATCCGCGATCCGCGCCAGAATATCGCGCTGCAGCCGGGCGACGTGGTGACGGCCCTCTATCAGCCGCTCAGCTTCACGGCACTCGGTGCGACCGGCAAGAATGACGAGGTTAACTTCGAGGCCAAAGGTATCTCGCTCGCGCAGGCACTGGCGCGCGCAGGGGCTCTGCTCGAAAGCCGGTCGAACGCCGAGGGCGTGTTCATCTTTCGTCTCGAGTCGCCCGCGGTCGCGGGCACCACCACGGCTGCCTCGCCCGCCGAGCAGACCCCGGTGATCTATCACATCGACTTCAAGGATCCCAGGGCGCTCTTTCTGGTCCAGACCTTCCCCATGGAGAACAAGGACGTGCTGTACGTCGCCAACGCCCCCGCCGCGCAGCTGCAGAAATTCCTGAACCTGCTGGTGTCGACGATCTACCCGATCCAGGGTGCAGTGACACTGACAAAATGATTCGCGGCCGGGCTCTGATCGGCGGCGCGCAAACCACCCTCAGCGTTGGCGGCGCGAGCCGGACCGTGCGTCGTACTTCAGTGTTCGGCCCCGCCTATCTCTGCGGGCGCGTCTTCGGCGCACCCGCGCGCCCCGGCCGGCTGGCGGCCGGCTTGCCGGCGAGCTTCCCCGCCGCCATCGCCACCGCCACCGAACGCCGCGCCCAGCTGACGAGCTGTGCCGGATCCTCCAGCACATCCGCAGGAGCCTCGTAGTAGCTCATGCTGAGCTCGGGCCGATCGGCGTAGGGCCGGAACGCACTCATGCCGCGGGCGGTGTAATCCGCGCGATTGTCGTCGTTGACGCGCAGATACAGCGTGTCGTTGTCGATGAGGCCGAAGAAAAGCTCCTCGCAATAGAGCCCCACGCCGCCGAACATGCGCCGTGCGCTCAACCCCGCGAGGCCCGCGAGCTGCTCGAGCACGTAGGCGAGATAGTCGCT
>QHXE01000945.1 GCA_003222835.1 Acidobacteriota bacterium
CGTGAAACATGTGCATTCCCGTAATGCCAAAAAAAGTTGCGCCGAACAACGGCGTCGAGCCCGGCCAGCGTTCGACCCACTCCGCGGGCAATTGAAATGGTGAGAGTCCTTCTCCGATCAAGTGACGCCATTCATACAAGTGCAGCACAATAAAAGTCGCGCCCAGCAGCGCCGTCGCCAGAATCCATTTTCGCGCGGTCGAGCGTTTCGCGTGCGCTGAGGCAGAAACGGCCATTACCATCGTCAAGCTTGACGACAACAAGACCAGTGTCATGACGGAAGAAAAAACGATGCTCGGGGAAAACTTGAAGGGTGTCGGCCAAACGTTCGAGGCGCGCACATACGCGTAACCAATCAGCAGCGCCGAGAACGTCAGCGAGTCGGACATGATGAAGAGCCACATGCCCAACTTTCTATGGCCGACGCGATATGGGTGGACGCCGCCACCCCAGTCGTTCACAATTGCTTGTGCTTCAGTTGCCACCAGTCACCTCCGAAACTTTTTCCTGAAGTTCGTTCCCGCTAGGATGAGGAGAAGGTGCTGAGTGACGCTGCCCACCTAAGCCCTCACCCCTGCCCTCTCCCAGAGGGAGAGGGAGTTTTAACTCACTTCCAAAAGAACAAAAGCAAAAACAGAGCGACCCACAGTCCGTCCATGAAATGCCAGTAGATAGTCGTCGCCTCAGCCGCGCCGAGGCGCTTCAATTCACCCTCGACCGTGTCGCGCTTCCGCGTGGTGCGCAACACCAGGTAGCCGAGAGCGAGAATGCCGCCGAACAAGTGCAACCCATGCGCGGCCGTGAATAGATAGAAGAAAGAACTGTGCGGATTGCTGGACATGTAAACTCCCTGCCGCACCAGTTGCCGCCAGGCCATCAACTGCGAGGCCAGGAATCCCAGCCCGAGAATCAAAGTGATCGCCAACCATCTGCCATAGCCCGCATCATTCAAAGCTTTCAAAGATCGGCGCGAGACTTCCATGGTGAAACTGCTGATCAGAATCACGGCGGTGCTTAACCACAGCACCTTCGGCATCACGATCGGACGCCAATCGTCTCCGGAAGCCGAGCGCACAATGTACGAACTGGAGAGCGCGACGAAAAGCATCAGGATGCTGCCAATCGCTACCCACACTCCGATGCGATAACGCGCCGGCGAGAATCTGAGCGGATGCCCATCTTCGGCGCCTCCGCCGCCGTTCTTATGAAAGCCGTTACCATCGCGCGAACCAGGACTTCCGCCCATCGTCGCCTCGATAAGTCGATCAGTGCCTGTGACCGTCGCCGCCATTTCCGCTTATCTCTCCTAATCTTGAAGAAACCTCGATGCCTTCGGGTTCAGTCTGCATTACGTAATCCTTCGGCGCGCCGGGGACTGAGAATTCATAGGGCCCCCGGTAGACTATCGGAACGTGGCCGGCAAAGTTGTCATGTGGCGGCGGTGTGGCTGTGGTCCATTCAAGCGTCGTCGCCTCCCAGGGATTATCAGAGGCTTTCTTGCCCTTGAACAGACTCCATACCAAATTAAAATAGAAAACAAATTGGACGGCGACAGTGATAATCGCGGCCACCGTGACAAACAAGACCAGCCCCTTCGAGTGCTTTAGAAACTCATACTCGTCAAATCGCGAATAACGTCGTGGCATACCGAGCATACCCATCGCATGGAACGGAACGAAGATGGCATACACGCCAAGGAACGTAATCCAAAAGTGAAACTTGCCCAGGCTTTCGTTCATCATGCGGCCAAACATTTTCGGAAACCAGAAATATATCGCCGCGAACATTCCGAAGATGGAAGCCACGCCCATGACCAGGTGAAAGTGCGCCGTCACAAAATAAGTATCGTGGAAGAAAAAGTCGAGCGACGTTTGTCCCAGCACCAGCCCGGTTACTCCACCGGCGACAAATAGCGACACGAATCCGATGGCAAACAACATTGGCGTCGTAAAGCGAATCTTCGCCCCCCACAACGTGCCGATCCAGTTGAACGTCTTAATCGCCGAGGGCACGCCGATGGACAGCGTCAGAATTGAAAATGCGACCGCCGAATACGGGCTCATGCCGCTGATGAACATGTGATGGCCCCAGACGAAAAAGCCCAGCATGCCAATGGCAAAAATAGCGAAGACCATCGCCCGATAACCAAAGACGGGTTTGCGCGCGAAGGTCGAAAGGATGTGCGAGGTCGCGCCCATGCCCGGCAGAATCGCGATATAAACTTCCGGGTGGCCGAAAAACCAGAACAAGTGCTGCCAAAGTAAGGGCGAGCCACCATTGTGCAGCGGCAGGAGCGAACCGCTAACGTACAAATTGCCGGGAATGAAAAAGCTGGTTCCGGCGATTCGATCCAACAGCAATAGAATTCCGGCGCCCAATAAAACCGGAAACGAAAGCAGCGCCAGCACCGCGGTTGTGAACCAGGCCCAGCAAGTCAACGGCATGCGCATCAGAGACATGCCGCGCGTGCGCATGTTCAGCAGGGTGGTGATGAAATTCAGCGCGCCGAGCAACGAACCCACGCAAAAGATTGCGATGCTGATAATCCAAAGGCTCACGCCCGCGCCCTGGCCGGGACCTGCGACCTTACCTAACGCGCTCAACGGCGCATATCCGGTCCATCCGCCAATTGGTCCAACTGTGCCACTTCCTCCGCCAAACGCCGACTCGCCCAGCTTACCAAACCATGCGCCTACTGCCTGATTACCTTCGGCAAAAATGGCTGTCAACAAGACCAGGAAGCCGACCAGCGTCACCCAGAACGACATCATGTTGAGGACTGGAAAGGCCATGTCATCGGCGCCAATTTGAATTGGGAGGAAGTAGTTTCCGAAGCCGC
>QHXE01000972.1 GCA_003222835.1 Acidobacteriota bacterium
GAATACAAATAATCATAGCGTTCGACGACGTCCGCTTCTTCGCGAAACCAGTTTTGATAGTTGCGGCCGTGCAGACGAATGTAACCAATGGATGAAGTCACTTCTGCCGCCGGCTTGATTGAATCTGCGAACAGCGGCTGATCGATGTCGCATAAACCGACGCCGAGATCTTCGAGCGTCTGCAGGATCCTCGGGTTATTCCAAGATTCATGGCGCAACTCGACGACCAGCGGATAGTCTTTGAATCTTTCGGCGAGTTGCGTCAGGTAGCTACGCTCTTCACGATCGTTTTTGAACGACCAGGGAAATTGCATCAGCACGGCGCCCAGCTTCCCTGCTTCCGCGAGCGGATCGATGCCTTCGCGAAACGCCTTTTCATCATCAGCCGTCGCTTTGCCGCGTTCGTGCGTAAAGGTTCGATAGAGTTTAGCCGTGAAAACAAACCGCGGATTGTGCGCGATTCGACGCAGCCAGGATCGAGCGGTCTCAGGCGCGGGTGGATGATAGAAACTGCTGTTGATTTCGACCGCATCAAAATACTTCGCGACCAAAGCCAGCGTGTCAAACTTGGATCCCGCGCCTTCCGGATAAACGCGACCGCGCCAATCAGCGTAAGACCAACCGGCGGGACCGATGAGAATGTCGCGAAGGGCGCGCACGCTTTGGATTTTGTCCGAAGGAGTTTGGTTTGTCGAACGAATGCGTCAGGTCAGTATCACCTGCGTTAGCGGGTGGGGCTCTCGATCGATTACCTCGTGACGGCGATTGATTCGAGCAAGCCGTTGCGTAGTTGCCCCGCGACCAGGTCAGGTTGCAGACTCGATGCTGCGAGCTTTCCATTCTGATTTGAAAACTTCGCGGCTGACGCTAACTCTGAAGAGTCCAGTTTCCATTTCGCATATCCGTCTTTCTCCAGCTCGTTCAACCGAGTCATCAATGAATTGAAATCTCGCCGCTTGATGCTGGGCCGCACCATCGTCTCGGCCCAGGAGTAGTACGGATAATCGATTCGATAAGCCCAGCCCTTGTCGAGTGGCGTGGCGATCAAAAACAATTCGCCGTGCGCGTGATGCGAGATCGCCGTGAACGGCGCGGTATGAAATGCAGGATGGAAACCGGACGAGCCAAAGATGTCCGGCGCCAGCGTGACTATCGAAAGTTTAGCCTCTTGGTCTTCTTCAACCCGAGATGAACCGTTCGCAAAGCTCTCAACCGCGACGGCGATTCGATTCCAGGCTTCGCGCCACAACGATTCGTATTCGTCCGTGTGCGTTAGCACGTGTTCGACGTGCGGCAGAACTAACTCATAAGCGCGTCTATCGTCGTCAACCGTTTCGTTCGCAAGTTGCTGCGCTAGTGGCGATCCCGCATCATCGATCGGCGAGTCGGAACCCTGAATCACAATGCTGGCGCGCACGGCATTTTCCGTGCTTAATTCGCAAAAGTCGCCCGCTTCCGCTGCGGGAATCAGCTTGTCGCGAAGCTCAAGC
>QHXE01000128.1 GCA_003222835.1 Acidobacteriota bacterium
TTAGATACATCTATAACGACTCCCTCGATGAAGATTCGCTTTCAAGCTGACGCCGATCTAAACAGATATTGTGTCCGGCGTGGTTAGAAGAGTCCCGAAGATTGACTTCCAAACTGCAACTAAAGCCGCGTTGAGTGGACTACACGACGAAAAGGTGTTGGAGGTGGCTGCAAGCGAGGGCCGCATTCTTGATTGAAGAGTCGCTTATGATCTGGTTTGTATCGGAAGCAGAGGAGTACGTTTACTCGATCCGCAGAATTCCTCTGTGAACTGATAACAGCCTTCACTCCGCATTATCAATCTGCGCGCGCTGAAGCTTCCCGCTGTAATCGACGTACACCGATTTCCATTCAGAAAAAATGTCCAGCACCTGCGTGCCGGCTTCGCGGTGGCCGTTGCCGGTGGCTTTGGTGCCGCCGAAGGGTAGGTGAACTTCAGCGCCGATGGTTGAGGCGTTGACGTAGAAGATTCCCGTGTAGGTTTCGTTCATCGCGTGAAAGGCGCGGTTTACGTCCTGGGTGTAGATCGCTGCGGAGAGACCGTATTGGACGCCGTTGGCAATCTCGATGGCTTCGTCCAGAGAGTTGGTGGGAATCACTGAAGTCACGGGGCCGAAGATTTCTTCCTGCGCGATGCGCATGTGCGGGGTGACGTCTGTGAAGACCGTCGGCTCGATGAAATATCCATGTGCGTAATCACCTTTGTTCAGATGATGGCCGCCGCAAGCGAGCGTCGCGCCATCTTCATTCTCGCCGATATCGATGTAGCTCATGATCTTTTCCACGGCGGCTTGGTTGATTACCGGTCCTACATCGACTTTAGGATCGGCGCCGTTGCCGATGCGCAGGGCTTTCGCGCGCTCGACGAGTTTATTGCTGAACTGCTTGTACACTTTCTTGTGCACGATCAGCCGCGACGAAGCCGTGCAGCGTTGACCGGAAGTCCCGAACGCGCCCCAGATCGCGCCTTCTACCGCGTTGTCGATATCGGCGTCGTCCAAGATGATAATTGCGTTCTTGCCGCCCATCTCGAGGGAACAGATCGCGTTGCGTTCGGCGCATGCGGAAGCTACTACTCGACCCGTTTCAGTCGAGCCGGTAATTGAAATCAGACGCAAAGCCGACTGACTAGTCATGCGCGAGCCGACGACTGATCCCTGGCCCATCACCAGATTAACGACTCCCGCGGGAATGCCGGCCTCTTCACACGCTTTGACCAGGTTGTAGGTTGAAAGCGGCGTATCCTCGGCAGGTTTGATGACGACGGTGTTGCCGCACACCAGCGCGGGCATTAACTTCCATGACGGGATCGCCATCGGAAAATTCCATGGCGTGATCAGGCCGCACAGGCCGACGGGTTGACGCACGCACATCGCAAACTTATTCGGCATCTCGGCAGGAGTGGTAAAGCCGTGCAAGCGCCGCCCTTCGCCCGCCGCGTAGTAAGTGCAATCGATCGCTTCCTGAACGTCGCCACCGGCCTCTTTCAAGACCTTGCCCATTTCGCGCGTCATGTCCGCGGTGTACTTTTGTTTGTCGCGAATCAGGATCTCGCCAACTCGGAACAGAATCTCGGCGCGGCGCGGCGCGGGTGTATGCCGCCAAGGATCGAAAGCTTTGGCAGCAGCCGCAATCGCCTCGTCAACATCCTCTTCAGTCGAACGCGGAAACCGCCCAACGACGTCGCGCGTGTCCGCAGGATTCCTATTCTCAAGCCACTCGTCGCTGCGGCTCGGCGTCCAGCGGCCGTTGATGAAATTATGGTATGTCTTGATGCGCTTTGCGGCTCGGGCCGAACGCGATCTTTTTTCGATAGCTTTTTTTGCTTGGGCCATGACGGTAAGGTGTAGGGTTGGGTGTTGGGTTTGGGGTGTAGTAACTGCTTCGCGTGAGACGAAATCCGAGTTTCGCGATCAAAAATCTACACCCCACACCCTAAACCCCACACGCTTCCTTCCTACTGATAAGTGAACTGAACTATTCGCTGTGAAATCCGGTTGGTACTCCGATCGTAACGCGAGAGGTTGAGCACAATTGCGTCACCGGGCTTCAATGAATCAACTACGCGCTGAAAATCAGCCAGCGTCGTGACTGAAACGCGATTGATTCGCGTCACTACCTCGCTGGGAATAATTTCATTTGGCCGCACATCGGCAGCCAGGCCGTTCGGATCCACGCTCTTCACATAAAGACCCTTAATACCGCTCAAGTGCATGTCGGTGATTAATTGAGATGTAAGTTCTCCCAGAGTCAGGCCTATTTTTGTCGTTCCGGTCTTGGTCGGCTCGCTTTTCTCTTTCGGAGCAGTGTCGCCATCGTGCGCAAAGAAGTCCGGTCGTTCACCCAAAATCACATTGGCCGTGTGGCGTTCAAGTTTTCCGTCTACATCACGCAAAAAAGCAACCGTCACGGTTTGTCCTACTGAGGCGCCGGCTACTTTTGCAATCAAGTCTTGTGAGTTCTGCACTGGTTGACCGTTAAATTCCACGATTACATCGTTAGCCAGCAACCCGGCTCTTGCGGCTGGAGTCAACTGTCCGTCGCGGTCCTGGGTCACGTCGGCGACGATGGCGCCCTTCGCCTCCGGCAAGCCGTAGACCCGCGCAAATTCAGCGCGTACAGATTCGAGCGCGACTCCCAAATAACCCCGCTTTACTTTTCCGCTCGTGAGGACCTGTTGGGACACGAATTTCGCTTCGTTCGACGGCAGCGCAAAACCGATCCCGTTATAATCTCCGGTCAAAGTAGCAATCTGCGAATTTACGCCAATCACTTCGCCGTGCATGTTGACCAGCGGTCCGCCGCTGTTACCGCGATTGATGGCGGCATCCGTTTGCAGAAAACGCTGAAAGCTTGTGAAGGCCGCCGAGTCACGCTCTTTCTTTGAGATGATTCCCGCGGTGACCGTTTGATCTAATCCAAATGGCGAGCCGATCGCCAGCACCCAGTCGCCCACCTGCACGGAATTCGAATCCCCAAACTTCATTACCGGCAGATCATGATCAGCGTCGATCTTAATCAGCGCCAGATCGGTTTCTTTGTCGATGCCAATCACTTTGCCGCGAAAGCGTTCGCCGCTCAGCAAGCCTATGGTGATTCGCGAGGCCCCCTCGATCACATGATTGTTCGTCAGGATGTAGCCCTTCGGATCGATAATGAATCCACTGCCTACTCCGCGCGTCGGCCGCGGGAGTTGGCGGCGATACAATTCATCAAGTGGACTCTTGGACGTACGGTCGCTCTTGTCGTCGTTATCGCTCTCGGCAACGTCGTTCGACGCTTGCAGAGTGTCGATGTTCACGACTGCGGGCTCAACGCGGCGAGCCACTTCGACGAACGATGCTGATAGCGCCTCGGGCGCGCGCGCCGCTGCTTGCAGTTCTTCCTGCGCCACTGCGGGACGGCCCGCGAGGATTGCACCGATTCCTATGCCCGTCAGCAGGCAGACCGCAGCCAGCGCCACGATCCACATTCGCAGCTTCCGCAGAATCGCCGTTTCGACATCAGAAGTTTGCTTGAAAGATTCGAACATGATTTCACCGCCTTAAAAAAAAGTCTGTCGATTACTTCAGCCGACAGATTGCTCGAGTAGGGGCCATTGAAAGGCAGTATAACGAAAGGCCGAAAGAAAGACTAGAAACGCGGAACCAGATGCAGTGTACCAAGAATTTGTAGGTAAACTCCCTCTCCCTTTGGGAGAGGGTTGGGGTGAGGGCGTAGCGAGTAATAAGAACAGCACTCCTCCACCCTTTTCCCTGTTCGCTCCGACAAAAAAGGAGAAAGAAGTGTTCTTGGGTTTACGTCGCTAGGCCCTCACCCCATCCCTCTCCCAAAGGGAGAGGGAGTTTACCTGAAAAATTCTTGGCACACTGGACAACCAGATGCAGTGCAGTGCACCAATTGAAAACGGGTATCAGTCACTACAACCGCAACGCGATCGTAGGGGCAATCAGCTCATTCAGTTGTCGCTCGGTCATCACGTCACGGCCGCAGTAAAACTTTTAGGACGTCCGACTCGGCAGCGCGCTCCATCGCGCGAACACCATCTGCCAGCGCGAACTCTTCGCTGATAAGACTCTCAACATCGATCGTTTTGCGACGGAGCAACTCAAGCGCTGGCTCGAAACGACCACAGCGCGAGCCGACCACGCTAATTTCGTCGACTACGATGCGCGCGGCGTTCATCTCTGTCGCGCCGTGAAAAGTTGATTTCAATACGAGCACGCCGCGTGGGCGCAGCACGTCCAATGCGAGGTGAAAACCGGAAGACGATCCCGAAGCCTCGACTACCAAGTCAAACTGTTGGGTTCGCGATTTCGCTTGCTCAACGGTGATAGTTTCAATGCCGCGGCGAGCCGCGATTTGAAGTTTGTTCTGGTGTTTTCCGATCAAAGTAACTGGCGCGCCCGTGATCGCCAACACCTGAGCGCAAAGCAATCCGAGTTTGCCATCGCCGATCACCGCCACGCTCGTGTCCTTAGTTACCTCCGCGCGTTCGAGAATGCCACAAGCGGCCGCCAGCGGCTCCGTAAACACCGCGTGCTCATCGGGAATTTCATCCGGCACCGGCAACAAATTAACCGTTGGAAGTTTCAAAAATTCTGCGTGAGCGCCGTCGCGTCCGACGATGCCGAGTACAGTTCGTTGGGCACAGTGCCGCGGATCGCCAGCGCGACAAAGATCGCAAACGCCGCATCCGGCATTGATCTCGCCGACGACACGCTGGCCGGGCACCAGCGCCCCAACGTCCGGTAAGCTCTCGATCACGCCGACAAACTCATGTCCAATCGTTCCTTGAAAACCGGCATAGCCGCGCGCAATCTCCAAATCGGTATTGCAGATTCCCGAAAGCGTCACGCGGACGACGGCTTCGCCATCGCTGATTGGCTTTGGCACGGCCGCGATCTTCAATCCACGATTCTCATAACGAAGAGCCTTCATAAAACTAGAGGTCGGAGATCGGAGGTCAGAGGTCAGAGGTCAGCAGTCAAGATGACGAAATGATGTTTACCCGGACTTCCGATCTCCGATCTCTGACCTCCGTAATCCGACCTCTGACCTCCGACCTCTGACCTCCGTCCCTGACCTCCGTCCTCCGACCTCTGTTCTTAGAACTTCTTCGTTTTCTCGTAAACATTCTCAGTCGTGAGTTCTAAAGTTTGTCCTTGGCCGCTAAGATTGATCGACAATCGCCACTCGAGACTTTCTCCATTCGGCATTTCCGCCGTGGCGCGGACCCACCAATTCCCCAGGGTTAACTTCACATTGGCGCGTTTATTTTCGTCGAATCGCGCGCGCACGGGCTCGAGGCCCTTCAGTCGCCGGCCCAGGAAATCGTCAAACCGCTTTTGCGCCAGCGGGCTAGCGAAATAGTCGCGCTGTAAGGCCGCGAAATCTAAAGGGTAGACTTCGACGCGGCTATCGATCGGCGCAGGCTCGACACTCAAAGCGATCGTCACTTCAATTCCAGGTTCCGCGTCTCTATTAGCGCGCGTGTTGCTCGGGGAGTCGTCGGGCAATCGGCGATAAATGTTCCAGCCGGGCAGAAACAGTCCGCCAACCAGCCCGATGGCCAGAATGACTTTGATTATTTTGATCACCATTAACGAAGACTCTTGCGGCTTATCTCCTAAACCGCCTCACATACGCGACCAACTCATCGATCTGCGCTTCGGAGAGTTTCTTTTTGAAAGCCGGCATTTTGTTGCGGCCATTGCTAATCGAATTAAAAAGGCGCTCGTCGCTAACGTCATTCTGCCACTCGCCGCTAGTGAGGTCCCGCGCATGTGAAAGCTTGCCTTTGAACGTCTTCCCACGACCGTCTTTGCCATGACACGAGGCGCACTTATCGTCGAACGTCGTCTTGGCGTCGCCTGGAACTTCAATACCCTCGTGCGCTCGCGAGACGTAGGAAAAAACCAAAACCACCACGACAGCTACAATCAACCAGAGCCACAATTGTATTTGCTTCTTCATCCAGTCTCGATCCTCCTCAGTGAAGGTTAATGCGATCTTCTATGGCCAATCAGCAGTTAGTGTCAGAACCGCGAGCGGTAGCGACCGGATCATGAAGTCAACCTTGAATTGTATGATTCCGTCGCTACCGCTCAGAGTTCTCAAGTTATGATTGCGAGTCCTCTAAGCGTGTCGTATATGATCCGGTCGCTACCGCTCGCGGTTCTGACACGGCGCTTCGCCTCCTACTTATAACTCCATTTCAGGTTCTTTGTCGCGTGACGTTATGCGAGTCAATGCGCGATAATCGGGACCGTGACCAAAGCATTGGAAGATAAACTACGCGAAGAGTGCGGCGTGTTCGGCATTTATGGACACCCGGAAGCGGCGCGCCTGACCTATCTCGGCATGTATGCGCTGCAGCACCGCGGCCAGGAATCATGCGGCATCGTAGTGTCGAATGGCGTGCGACTGCATTCGGAACGCGATATGGGCCATGTCTCGGAAGTATTCGATCAAACGCGTCTGGATCGCCTGCCGGGCACCAGTGCGATCGGCCACGTTCGTTATTCCACTGCCGGAGAAGTTTCGATTCGCGAATGTCAGCCATTTCTGGTTGCTTGCCAGCATGGACAGATTGCTATCTGTCACAATGGCAATCTGCCCTTCGCTCGCGAAGAACGAAAAAGATTAGAAAGAGATGGCGCGATCTTCTCCTCAACCTCTGACACCGAAGTCGTGCTGCACGGCGTGGCGCGGTCGCGCGCGGCCGGTGCGACGGAAGCAATTCCCGAAGTGTTGCGCAACACGGAAGGCGCGTTCTCGATGTTATTTCTGACACCGACGGAATTGATCGCGATTCGCGACCCGCGTGGCTTTCGTCCCTTAGCGCTGGGACGCTTGAATGACGCGTGGGTGATTGCTTCGGAAACCTGCGCTTTCGATCTGATCGACGCCAAGTACGTTCGCGACGTCGAACC
>QHXE01000973.1 GCA_003222835.1 Acidobacteriota bacterium
TCTGTCGTTCCGGTACTTCCATGGTTTCGGACTTCGCGTGAAGGCGTTCGCGGAACTCCGTCAGCGTGTGCGTGAGCTTCAAATATCGGGACTGATCCGAAGCGGCGAGTTCCATGGAGGTCAGTTCGGATTGTATCGCCTGTTGTTGTTTGCGCAACTCCGGCATGCGTCGGCGCAGCTCGGCGAGCGTCAGCAGGTTCTCTTGGTATGCGGTCAGCAAGCGCTCCGTGCTAGCCTCTAGACGCGTCAGTTCCCGACGCAGACTTTGCTCCCGTTTGCGCACGGGATCGGATTTCTGCGCTGCTTCCAGGCGGCGTTGAATCTCTGCCTGAATCAACTCCGGCTCTTCGAGAACACGAATGATTTCTTGCCACACGAACTGGTCCAGATAATCTTGGCGGATCGGTCGATTGGTGCAAACCGGACCACACAGATGACGATACGCGTCCGAGCCAATGCAGCGGTAATAATAAAGCTTCTGCTTGGAGGTCCGCGCGGAACTCCGATAGAGCGCGTAGCCGCACTGCTGGCACACCAGCATTCCTTGCGGTAAGGAAGGCGCCACAGTGCGCCGCGGCGAATGGCGCTTATTCTTCTCCAACTGCTCCTGCGCCAGAGCGAAGGTTGCGTCACTCACCAACGCCGGTACGGCAATCTCGATCCATTCTGGGCGCGGGCGCTCTCGATGCGCGCCACAACGGTTGCTGTGCCCACCTCGCTGCCGCAAGGGCCGCGTTATTTTCTTACGCGCCGCGCGCTCCGTCTTGCCGAAGCATGCCTTGCCTTGATAAGCCGGGTTGCGCAGCATGGCCCACACTGTGGACCGTTCCCACCGCGACGATCCCGTGCGAGTGGGAATTCGGCGATCATTCAGCAGGCGGGCGATGGCATTGATGCTCATGCCCTCCTTGGTGTACGTGTCGAATACCAGCCGCACCACATCTGCTTCCGCTTCGATCACTTCGTAATAAGCTGTCGCACTGTCCGATTTTTTCACATAACGATAGCCGTACGGCGCGCCCGAGAGCACGTTGATGGTCCCTTGCTGCGCCCGATGCCGTTTGCCGCGGCGCGAACGCTCGATGATCTGCGCCCGCTCGTATTCCGCGATCATGCCCTGGAACTGCACCACCAGCTGATCTTCCGGCGTGGCGCCGGAAGGAGCCTTGAGAAAAACCAGTTCGACGCCTTGACGGTTGAACTCCTCCGCCAGCAAAATCTGATACGCGTACTTCCGGCTGAGACGATCCGGCGAGTACACCAACACCGCCTCGATGTGTCCTTGCGCCACTAGGTCCCGCAACGCCTCCAGCCCCGGACGCACCAAACTCGCTCCACTATATCCCTCATCTTGAAACACCCACTCGGAGGGAACTGCGTACCCCTGCGTCTCGGCATGTTGAATCAGCGTCGCCGTCTGGCTGGCAATGGTGTGATTCTCTTTCTGGCGATCCGAGGAAGCCCGCGCATAGATCGCCGCCGGCTTGCGCATTCACAGCCTCCTTAGGTTCATTGGACTGCCCCACTGCCCACTGCTTGTCTGGTACGAGAAGGTCATAAGCCTGTACCAACTTTTCGACCAGCAGCCGATCAAAGCAATATTCGTGTCTGAGATCTTGTCGGGTAGAGTGCTGTCTCTCAGCCACGCCCTGGTCCTCGATCTAACCACGCGACCACCGCCTGGCTGACCACCTCGCTCAACGTGGAACGGCTTCGCTTGACGTACCGATGAAGGCGCTTGACGAGATTCTCCGGGAGCTTGACCGTGAAAGGAATCTTCGCCGTGACCACTGGCACTGGCGCTTTGAGCCGCTCGGCCTGGTGAAGATATCGATAGGCCTGTCGAGAAGAGAT
>QHXE01000974.1 GCA_003222835.1 Acidobacteriota bacterium
TGGAACTTCGGCGACCTGGGGAGGGCAGCTCATCCGGCCATCGCAATCGGACACGGAGGAGCGCTCGGAGGTGCATGGTGCTAGTTGGCCGATTAGGTCAGCAGAACTGGACAGGTTTTACGAGCGGGTAAGAAGAGACCTGAGACTGCCCGGGAGCGCGAACCGGACAGAGTCTGAAATCTGCCGAGAACAGTTTCTTGAATTACAGGGGCTGGGCTCCGATTTCACGCTGCGGCTATCCGAGTGGCTCCCGTTCGGCGCACGGAACTTTGCGCAGTTGTTCCGGGGTGAAATGGAAGGAAAATCAAGATTGGAGGTTTGGGTGAACGCGTCAGTGGTGGCGCTCCAGTCAAACGGTGATTCGCGCAGAATCAGTCAGGTGGTGGCAAGGAGTGCTACGGGCAGGACACTCGTCGTCGAAGCTGGTTTTGTAGTCATTTGCGCGGGAGCGCTGGAGTCGACGCGGCTCCTGCTGGAATATGACGAGGCCTCCAGGGGAACAATCACCCGGGATGGTGCGCCGCTGGGCCGTTATTTCGCCGATCATCTCTCGACGACCGGCGGCACGTTCCGGTGCCTTGTCTGGAATCGATACAACAAGGCAACGGCACCGGTTTTTGCACGAGGTGCGATGAGGACTCCTCGGCTCGAATTGTCAAGAGCTGCGCAGGAGCGATACCAACTGCCCAGCGCATTCGGGCACTTTACGTTCGTGACGCATGGCGACACGGGTTTCGATGTGGCGCGGGCGTGGCTGAGAAAGCGCCAAGGTAAAGATGAGAAATTAGCCAAGCGTTACAAGTTGATGGGGCGCGTAATCAAGGATTTTTGTGCTCTGGCGTATTGGCGCTGGTATCACCGGCAGTTGTGGATCTCCCGAAGAGCTGATCTGCTGTTGCAAGTGGATGTTGAACAAATACCGAATTGGGGAAGCCGGGTATTTCTAGGGGAAAAACGAGATGCACTGGGACGGAAACTCTTGGTGATCGACTGGCGGATTCGGCCAGACGATGTGCGAGTGGTGTCCAAGGTTGGGGAGTTGCTGGGGAAGGCATGGCGGTCTGCGTCGCTCCAGCAGGTGGCGGAGTTGAGGCCGACATCTCCTAGGAATCTCGAGTCTATTGAATCGCTTTACGATGTTTATCATCCTACGGGCACGTTACGGATGGGTTTGAAACCTGACGTTTCGGTAGTGGACCCGAATCTACGGCTGTGGGCGACAAACAACGTATATGTCTCGAGTACGGCGGTACTCCCGACCACCGGAAGCGCAAACCCGACATTCGCGCAGCTCGCGCTCACGGCCCGGCTGGCCGACCATTTGGTGATTAGCACTCCATTCTCATGAAGGGGCAAAGTCTTCAGCAGGTGTTGCCCCGTGTTGCGTGCCCTGAAGGTGAGCTTACATCGATGCACCCTGGAGCTGGCAATCTGATATGAGTAAGTACTTACAACTTATCACGAGGAGTGAGGAAAACGTCGCGCTCAGCCTTCTCATCCTCACGCGCAACGAAGAGAAAAATATCGGAGACTGTCTCCGATCAGTTGCGTGGGCACCCGAAATATTTGTGGTGGATTCCCAGAGCACTGACCGAACCACTGAGATTGCGACAAGTCTTGGTGCTAAGGTGTTTGCGCATCCATTTGAGGGCTACGCTGCGCAGCGGAATTGGGCTCTTAAAAATCTTCCCTTCTCAAACGAGTGGGTTTTGATGCTCGATGCCGACGAACGAGTACCGTCTGCTCTGGCTGCGGAAATTGCGAAAGTCATACGAAGCAACGGAAAAGGCATCGTCGGCTTCTACCTTGTGCGGCGCTTTCTTTTCCTGGGGCGTTGGCTGAGGCATGGCGGGCTCTATCCAACCTGGCTCCTGCGGCTTTTCAACTGGCGTCGCGTGTGGTTCGAGGAGCGACCCGTAAACGAGCACGCCATCCTCAATGGCACGGCCGGGCAACTGCAAAATCCCTTCGACCACTGCGACAACCGCCCTCTCTCCGACTGGATCGCAAAACACAACCGCTACTCGGACCTTGAGGCCGAAGAGTACTTACAAGAAGTAGTTGGACGCGGCTTCCAGACCGCGATTGGGGCCCGGCTTTGGGGCACTCAGGCTGAAAGGAAACGATGGATCAAGCTCCGCCTATGGAATCAATGTCCCTTGCTGCTTCGACCCTTCCTGTTCTTTTTTCGAAACTACTTTCTCAAAGGCGGCTTCTTAGACGGCAGAGCGGGCTTTATTTATCACATACTTTGGAGCTTCTGGTATCAATTTCTGATCAGCGCAAAAATTATCGAGCAACGGGGTATGGTGAAATCCGGCCAGACCCCAGAACCGGCTCGCCTTCAGGCGTTGGACGAGTTTGGTGGTTCGACAGGCAAGAATGTCAAAAGAGCAAGCACGCAATGAACTCAGTTAAAAGCGCGGTTCAGGCGTACTGGAATAGTAGGCCGTGCGGGTTAGGAGAATCACCGAATGAGACTACCGCAGAGGAACTTTTCCGGACCCATGCGCGGATTCGCTACGAGAGAGAACCTGAGATTATGCCTTTTGCGGAATTCAGAAATTGGGTAGGGCGGTGGGTCCTGGAAATCGGCGTCGGCATTGGATCAGACTATGTTCAATTTCTAAGAGCAGGAGCGCGGGCAATCGGACTTGATTTATCACCCCGTTCGCTTGTGTTGGCGCGCCAGAATGCGGCAACAAACAAAGTTTCGGCACACCTCTTGAATGCTGATGCAGAATGCTTGCCGTTCGCCGACGACACCTTTGATCTGGTTTACTCCTGGGGTGTCTTACATCACTCGCCGGACGTTGCCCGGACGCTGCAGGAGATCCATCGGGTTCTCAGGCCAGGTGGCGAATGCCGCGCGATGCTCTACCACCGGCATTCCCTGGTGGCTTTGCAGTGCTACCTACGCTACGGTTTGGGTAGGTTTCGGCCATTCGTCCCACTCTCAGACCTGATTGCAGCCAACATTGAAAGCCCTGGCACAAAGGCATTCACATCCCCTGAAGCAAAATTTCTTTTCCGGGACTTTCGGGAAGTTAACATCAGGCCTGTCGTGACCGTCTATGACTTGCGCCTAGGCAGACGTCGGTTTGCGCCGC
>QHXE01000975.1 GCA_003222835.1 Acidobacteriota bacterium
TCTTCAGCCCCAGGCTCGGCCTCGTGGTGTAAATCCCCCCAAACATATCGCCCCGACTCAGGCTAGAGTTCAAATTCGAGCAGAGTCTCCAGTTCAGGCTCGCCTACGACCTTAGGCGCCCTACAGCACAAATACCTGGGAGTGGCCTTCAATTCCTTCGAGAGTGTCTGCTGTGATTCGGGTAGAATGCTGAGTTTTGGCGAGAAAGTCATTAGCTTTTCCAATTGTCCTCGATCCGGTCTCGAGCTTTCTTGATCGTACGATCAATATACTCTTGTTGCCGTTTGCTATCTCCTTTGTGTGTGAGGTCCCGCGAAGCAAGTGCGTTACGGGCATCGTTTTCCGAGACACCATGGGCTAGGGCGTAGAGGGCATAAGCGAGGTCGACGCGCGTTTGATCGCCGCCATAGATGCTTCGGTGCCGGAAGTCCTCAATGGTCTTAACCGGAGACAGCGGCTGCGCCACGCGTATCGATTGCCTACAGGACATCTCTTTTTGTCGTGCCTGACTGAGTATTTCTTTAACCTGGCAAAGGAATTCCGACGCGCGCTTGTATGTCCGACCTGATGCCTCGTGGAGGAGAACGAAAGGATAGAGCCCGTTCTCTTTGCGGTACTTTTCCTTTCGATTCGTAAAGCCCGCGAGACGCCCATAATGACGCCAATCCGCGGACGCGGGGTCTCCGAGAAACCGGCGCGCAAGAAGACGAGCCGCAATTGTTGACAAGTCCTTAGAAAGGACCACGCCGTGATTGAGCCACACCTGAAAATTACCTGGCGATGTTTCCACAATGACTGCTGGCTCAAAGCCCTCCTCTTTCAATCGCCCGACTGCGCGCCACCCAATGTCGTCAATGAGTGACAATCGGTGCTCGCCACTCGGGCGTATGTAGATGTTTCTGCCCCGCCCATTCTTGAGGCGAAGCCAAGAAGTTGAACGAAGAAGGGTGTTGCGGTCCCATACGCGCGGCAACATTTGGCGAGAGCTGTTGGGATCAAACAGACCAATTTCGAAGACTTCTGCGCGCATCGCGTCAACTTGCTGCTGGACGGCCTCCTCAGTATTTTTCGTGGCCATAACTGTCCCCCTTGACAACCTCTGGAATGAAGCTTGCAAAGCATGCTTCATTCATCATCCTATACATATAGCATGGTCGAGGTCAATATTCTAGGATCAAAACGCGGGGCAGTCCCTCGGCAGGGAATTAACTGGTGGGCGGGTTAGAATCAGTTGTAGTTCGGCACGAGGCGCGGAACGCCCTTATCAACGCCATGCCAGACTGCTCCGATGCTGTTGGTTGACGACTAACGGGATTGGCAATGGAAATCACGCGGAGAAATCCAAGTACTCACGAGGGCTACAGCTTTAATGTGACTGTCAATAGAGCCGAACCGTTCGACGTGCCGTATAAGCCTGCGGAAATGCGGCGAAAAAAAGCGGCACAGACTGTGAAGGCCTATAGTTGAAACAAGCCACATGGTAATGTATATATCGTGGCGAATGGACCGTTGCAGGGCTACGGGGGACCCCAAGGATGTTTGCGGATGTTTGGTGCGGCCTGTGGCAATACGTAGAAAGGCCGGTTTCGATGTCTTCAACGTTCGCTTGCTTATCGGCCTATCCCTCGCGGCTCCGGTGCGTCCTTAATCCTTTCAAGCTTCCCGCTGGTTGCAGCCTCCTGCCTCGTACAAAAGCTCTCCCCTGTCGTCGTATACGTAGATCCAGAGGTACAATTCTCCATTGCGGTCAGCGAACTCTCGTGCTTCCTCGATCGTTTCGCAGTCCTTCCACAGTGGTCCGCTCGGCCATGTGAGTGTGTCAATTGGATCCAGTCCTATTACCCGATACTGACCTTTCGGTGCCTGTACTTGCATCATCCACCTCGGGCTGAAGCCTTCTTTAACTACCCCAATGTCGAAACCGAAGCAAGCATAAAGGTTCTGGTGAAGCTCTGCCGTTATGCATTCTGGAAGAAAATATTTTCTTACTTTTCCATTCTCGACGTTCCCTAGTAGGCATACACG
>QHXE01000976.1:0-534 GCA_003222835.1 Acidobacteriota bacterium
TCGGACGGCACCCTCGACGCCTTCGACCCGAACGCGAACGCCGCAGTCAACTCAATCGCGGTGCAGGCGGACGGCAAGATTTTAGCGGGCGGCAATTTCACCAGCATCGGCGGACAGACGCGTAACCGCATCGCCCGGCTTGATCCCACCACCGGCTTGGCTGATTCGTTCAACCCGAACGCGAACGGTAATGTCCTTTCAATCGCGGTGCAGGCGGACGGCAAGATTTTAGCGGGCGGCGAGTTCACCAGCATCGGCGGACAGACGCGCAACGGCATCGCCCGGCTCGATGCCACGACCGGCCAGGCGGATTCGTTCAACCCGAACGCGAACAATATTGTCTTTTCAATCGTGGTGCAGGCGGACGGCAAGATTCTAGTGGGCGGCTTGTTCACCAGCATCGGCGGACAGACGCGCAACCGCATCGCCCGGCTCGATGCCACCACCGGCTTGGCAGATTCGTTCGACCCGAACGCAAACGAGAGGGTCTTTGCAATCGCGGTGCAGGCGGACGGCAAGATTTTAGCGGGCGGC
>QHXE01000976.1:585-1882 GCA_003222835.1 Acidobacteriota bacterium
CACCATTACCTGGACGCGCGGCGGCTCCAGCCCGCAATTCACGCGCGTTACCTTTGAGTATTCAACTGACAATGTGAACTACACTCCCCTGGGCAACGGCACGGCGACCGGCAGCAACTGGACCCTCACAGGTTTGAACTTGCCGACGGGACAGAACCTCTACATCCGCGCTCGCGGTTATTATCGCAGCGGCAACTACAACAGCTCGGGGAGCATCACGGAATCAGTGCGGAATGCTTTTATCCTGCCACCACCCACACCTACACTGGGTAACATCTCCACGCGCGCCTTAGTCCAAACCGGCGACAATGTCATGATCGGGGGATTTATTATTACTGGCAGCGGGCAGAAGAGGGTGATCGTGCGCGCGATTGGGCCCAGCCTGGTGAATCATGGCATTACTAATCCGTTGCAAAATCCGACCCTCGAGCTGCACGATGGAACGGGCGCGTTGATTACCTCCAACGACAACTGGATGGATGCGCCGAACAGGCAAGAGATCATAGACAGCGGCCTGGCTCCGACTAACAACTTAGAGTCAGCGATCCTGACGAGCTTAAGTCCGGGCGCCTACACCGCGATTGTGCGCGGGGTCAACAACGGGACCGGCATCGCGCTGGTGGAAGGCTACGACCTGGACCCGACGGCTGGTTCCAAGCTGGGCAACATCTCGACCCGGGCGCTGGCGCAGACTGGCGACAACGTCATGATCGGCGGCTTTATCATCACCGGCACCGGGCAGAAGAGAGTGATCGTGCGCGCCATTGGACCCAGCCTGGCCCAGTATGGCATTACCAATCCGCTGGCCGATCCGACCCTGGAGCTGCATGATGGCAGTGGCGCCGTCATCGCTTTTGACGACAACTGGAAAGACAGCCAAGAGGCCGAGATTCAAGCCACCGGTTTAGCGCCTTCAGATGATGCTGAATCGGCGATTGTGCGAACCCTTGTGCCGGGAAATTACACCGCGATCGTGCGCGGCAAGAACGACACGATCGGTGTCGCGCTCGTCGAAGTGTACGGGCTGAATTAATCGAAACTTCCGCTCAAACTTTTGTGCATCGCGTTCTGTTCGCGCTCGCGCTCGGAACGAGGGTTTAGCCTCAGTTGCGCTTAAATCGGCTCGAAGTTATTGTCGATGCCAGGCGAGGGTCACGTTTTTGCTTCGCTCCTTACAGCCATCCCGGACCAACGTGAACGCCAGAGTGTTTTCGGCGCTGCGGCTGAAATGATAAACGCCCGGGCCTTTGCAGCCTTTCGCGGTCTTGCCGCCCGCTTCCTGGATTGTGACCGTATC